>JAFOOW010000100.1 GCA_017425305.1 Peptostreptococcaceae bacterium
TAGTTTGTCGATTTGTTTATCCATAAAACTATGGTCTATATTGTCCCATATTTTGCTTAATTCTTTTTCAAAGTCATCATACGATTTATTTTTATCTAAATAACTAAAATATAGTTCCTTTGTTTTATTTTGAAGTTTTGTGTAGTATACGTTTGTTAAGTATACGTTTTTTCTTATTTCTTCACTAGATTTCTGCATAATCTATCTCTATGTCGTCTTTTTCTTTTTTCCAGTCAGTAAATAAAACTTCTGGCTCTATATCCTCGTCTATTAATTTATTAAGTATTGGAGCTGTTATTTTACTTCTAACACTATAAGGTACACTCATGGTTCTTAAGACTGCTCCTAGTACTTGTAGTTTCTTCATATCATCTAAACGCTCGTTATCTCCATAGTCCCATACTAAAGTTTCTGGTATGGCGTTTTCTTTAATATTTAAAGCCTGTTGCAATTTAATTATATTAACAATTAAATTATTAACTTGTGGCTCTATTTGTTTTTTAATAGCTTCTATTGTCATTTCTGTTAAGTTAGCGTTCAAGTCTATACTAGCTACATTTTGATAACTGTCTTTTTCATAACCAAAAGTAGCTGGGCTTAAGTTAGCCATTTGAATTATTTGATAATCACAGAACTTAAAGCTATCTATGTATTGTTGTACTCTTATATCACCTTGTAAGAACTCAAAGATTTGGTGTTCTTTATCGCCTGGCAACAATGTAAAATAATCTTGTAAGTTATTTACTTGTAGTGTTTGTACCTCGTACATATTTGCACGTGGTTGCCAATTACTAGCAATGTCCCCAGTTTGATAATGTTGACTTGTCACGATCCTTGTTTTAGTTTTGTCTATTTCTTCAGCAAAAGTGTTAAATATCTTCATTTCTTCATTTAAGAACTTTTCACTATCTTTAAAGAACTCTTGACCTATATCTATATTAATTAAAGGGTGGTATGGTAGATTATATAATCTCTTATAATCACTACCTGTTATTTTATTAAACCTAGAAAGCTCTATGTTTATCCACTCTTCTTTACGTCCTTTAGTTTTTTCAAAAGCCCTCATAGTTATAACACTAGTGCCATCGTCCTTTTGGTCTACATGGCGTTCTAAAGAGTATCTAGTATCTTCTGTGTCATAATCTTGTATAATGTCAAAACTAATTACTTTATCGTATTTTTGTACTAGATTAAATAACTCGTTTTTCTTAAGACACTCTAAATACACTTTATTATCGAACTTATGTATATATATAAAACTTTCTTTGCAATAGACAGCATTTTCTAAAGCTGTACCTAAAGCTGGCATTATCCAATTAATGTCTAAACCGTCCGTTTGTGTCATTAAATCACTGCCAAAAAGTTGATTTCGTATATATGTAGCTATCTTTTTAGCGGACGGAGCTACTACATACTTTTCTTCATTTTTAATGTTAGGTATACCGTTAGTAGTACCTGGCATTGTTATTTTACTTATAACCTTAATAAACGGAGCTTGTAGTACACTACTCTCTCTTATTTTTCCGTTCACTTGACTTCTACTCCTTTCTCAAAGACTATACCCCAGTAAGTTTTTTTACTTATCTCGTCAGTCTTTAGTAATTTTGTCGGTCTTACCATTAAAGTAATAATGTTTTTACCAAAAAGAGCTTTATGTCCTATTACAGTTATGTCTAATACTAAGTCTTTTATAGAAGTGTTTTCATCTATCCATACTTTTTTAACTAAACAGCCATTATAGAATAAATATAACTTCCAATAACCTTTTTTCTTCTTAAACATAAAAAAACACACGCCCTTTCCAGAACAGTGTGCTTTTTTGCTTTCCAATTATTGCACTTCAAATTATAGTTGTATTATACCACCTTATTAGTGGGAATTGTGGGAAATATCTCTATCTTTGTTTTCTATAAAGTCATAATGGTTTTTATATACATGGTATATTTCTACTTCTTTACATAGTCGGCATGGTACTGTTAGTCTTAATGGTATTTCTTGACTTATACCCAGTTGTTCTAAGTTAGTTAAATAATCTTCTATGTTTAACTCACATAAGAATCGTTTACTTTTTTTACACCTTATTATCATATAAAGCCTCTTTTAGTTTCTTTTTAAAATCTTCTAGAGAAACGTGTAGTTCATCTAATTGTTTTTCACATTCTTTTCTTTCTTTTTCGTCTTTAGTGTGTAAATAAATGCTCCATATTGTCCAATATTTATTATACAAGTCTTTTATCTTTTCCATATTGCCTCCTATACTACTGGAGCCTTACCCTCGTCTTTCCACTCTTCAAGTATATATCTTAAAGCGTCTATAGAGTGGTCTTGTTCTTTTTTATAACAGTTAGTGCCAGTAGTTTCACTTCTTAACCTGTCGTATTGATAACCCTCAAACTCTAATTTACTTCTATCTATTGTATCTTCTTGATAAGAGCCGTCTGGTAGTATGTACCTTATACTTGGTTTATCCAGAATAAACAATAGTTCTTTATAGAATAAACTTTGTAAGTATTGTACCCCACTATCTACACTACCAGCACCTTTACGGCTTATAGAGTGTTTTATGTTATCAGTTATTAATCTATTATCAAAGTGGGACGCTTCACTATCTATAACTATTTCGGTTATCGGTATATTAGGGTATCTATCTTTTAGATACAACATAAACCACCTTAATTGATTAGAATAATATTCAGTTGTAGGGTGGTCGTTTTCTTTCTTGCTATCGTGATAATAACACTCTAGTCTTACTAATATCCATCTTCTAGTTAGTTCACTATAACATAGAGCTATAGGTACGAACGTTGTAGGATTAACACTACCATAGTCTATACCTATACTTATTTCTCTTATAGTTAAGTGTTCCATTGTCTTTAATGTATTTATCTGGTTAAATACTTTACCCTCAGCTATTACCCACTTATTAAATACTTTTTGCTCTCTTAGTGTACCAGTAAATGATTTAACAGCCAGTTTTATTTTTTCTTCAGTATCTAGTACTGGGTTGTCAAAAGGATAGAACACATACTTTTTACTGTCTTTTTCATCTATATATTTTACTTTATAAGGGTGGTTGTCATTGCCCTCTACATTAAAGCTATCTATTCTTTTATAAAAAGGGTGTCCCGCATAACTCATCATACGTCCTGGTATTTCGTCAAAACTTTCCCTTAATTGACCTTGTGTATATATTCTTGCTGCCTCATCTACCCATACGAATATTAAAGGCTTCCCTAGTATTCTGTTAAAGGATAATTTAGTATTAAAGCCAAAAAAGTAAAACCTTACATTGTATATATCTAAGTATTTATCTTGCTGTCCGTATTTAAGAGTGTACTCTTTACCATTTTTAAAGCAATAATCATTATTAAGTATCTTTTCTAGATTATCTACTATATTAGATTTAACTGTATCAGTAGTCCAACCAATTATCGCTCCATAATAATCTCTAGGGTTATAGTCTTTATCTTTCCTACACTCTTGTTCATATTCTTTTAACTTTAAAGCGTACTGGATCAAAGCGTGGCATATTAAATACGTCTTACCACTTTGTGTACTACCTAGTACGCTTATCTCTGGTACATTTTCAGCCGTTATGTCATTAAACAAGTCTATTTGTTTTTTACTCAGTATCATCTTTTAACTTCTTATTTATTTTACTTATCTTTTTAGTAGTTTCTTTTTGACACTCACAGCCCTCTATGTCTTTTAAGACTAGTTCTTTCTTTTCTAGTAGTAGTTTTTCTTTATTTGATACTACTATTCCTGGACTGTCTTTTATTAACCACTTATCACCGTATTTAATAAACTCCATTTTATACACTCCTTTCAGTAAGCCCTCTACAGCATAATCATTTTTTAATACTATATTTTCGATATCAATTTTCTTCATACATAGCCTTTTCTAAATTAGAATTATCTACTATGTTTATGTTTACTGTAGGTGTATCGTTGTTATTGGTATTACCTTGTAAGTATTCCATTATGGTTTTATAGTTTTCGGCTTTACCGTCTTTAGCACCTTTTATTAGTCCTAAGTTTATATTTTCCCCGTAAGTATTACCGTCTTTGTCCTTTTCATCTAGTAGTCTTTTTAGTATGGCTACTTGTTCTTTTAAGTAGTTTCTAGTCTTACCAGAATTAACTCCACCCTTTCGTAGTTCGTCCACAGTTAGAGTGTGGGGCGGGTTATCGTTTTTTAATTGTCCTGCCATAATAGATACACCTCCTTTTTATTTGTTCATATATTGCTTTAATACAGTTCTAAATAAACCTTTTCTAAAGCCTTGTATATCACCTTTAAGTATTTGCCCTTTAAATGTCATGTATTGCTGTTTATTTAATTTATCTTTATATTGTCTTAGTACTAACATTTGTTCTTTCATATAACACCTACATAACTATTTTTATTGATTTCTTATTACCGTCTAATATCATTTTTTGATAATCAGTTGTACTTGGTGTATAACCTTGTAGTTCACCATAACCCCCATACTCTAAAAATGAATTAGTCATTAAATAATATTTTTCTTTCTTAACCAATGTTCTATGTTGTACGTCTGGTACGTATATAGTATTTCTAGTGGCTATAGGTGTGTGGGTATGTCCCATAACATATATATCAGCTATTACCTTATCACTCATCTCTACAAGGTTGTTTATCTTACCGCCACTTTTTTTACCTCCACCATAACCATGTACTCCAGTTATTGTATACATTACTGGTCTATTTTTTTCATTTAAACCCATTGTTAAGTATAAATACCACCAGCCCTCACTAAATCTATCTTCTATACCTAAAGACTTGGCTACTATTCTTATAATGTCTACACCGTCCTCTTTATATGTACGGTTTTCATGATTTCCTGGGTGTATTACTAGTATCTTATCTTTTACTGGCTCTAATAAGTCTACTAATTTAATAATAGACTCCATTGGTGTTAACTCTTCATCATAGACGTTTGATACACTATTTTTAGTGGCATTGTTTATTAAATCACCATTTAAGATAATAAATGTATCTTTGTCTTTTTCTACCTCTAACAATAATTCTTTAATCTTTTTAATATCACATAAACTATCACCTATATGAAAATCACTTAAAGCTATTACTGTTATTTTTTTGTACTGTCCCCTTAAATCTCTTTTTATTACTTTCAACTTCCAACCCCCTTTTTAAAGGATAGATAATTTCTTGTTTAACTCTTCTATTTGTTCTGGGTTGTCTATGTCTATTGTTTCATCATCTATTGATAAATAGGTATCATCATTAATTAACATATAATTAGGATCAGTACCCTCTAGTACTCTATATAATTCCCAGCTTATAGCATAACCTCTCTCTAGTTTGCCCTCGTCTTGTAATTTCTTTACCTTTTCGATTCCTTTTCTAAACCTTACCTGGTCTACTACTATATAGCCAAAAGGTTCACCCCAGTTCATGTGTTCTATGTTTCTAGCTATCTCATTACCTACTAGAGTATTCTTTTTAGGGTTTAATGTAAGTATCTTCTTTAAAGCGTTTTCACTATAATACACGTCCCCATGTAAATATATAGTAGGTTTATCTGTAGGAAAGTAAGCGTCTACCCAGTAGCCTATTATCTTTCCATTTTCGACTCTATAGCTGTTTTCATGTTTTAATACTTTACCATACTCTTTAAATCTATCATCATTACTAGAAATATAATAATCATAACCCATATCTTTTAATAATCTAGTAGTACGTTCTATTAATCGTTCACCATTTATTATAGACAAGGCTTTATGTTCTTTAAAGAAGTCATAATAACCACCACACATGATAATTATTTGCATACTTCTACACCCCACTTATCCTGGTATAGTTTTAAATCTTTCTTTTCTATTGTAAAAGGGTTGCTATCCATTACCCATGTATCACGTTCAGTGTCGTAAAAGTTTTTTACAGCTCTTACGTCTATGAAGTCGTTTAAATCGTAAGTACTAGGCTCTTTTATTATTAATTTCTCATAGCCGTCTACTTTAGGTGTATATTTTGCTTTATGTATACCTTTATATATTTTATCTATAAACTGGTCTAAATTAGGTAAATCAAAGTCTATTATATAGCCATTTTTACCATCTTCTAAACCTTGTTCATAAAAGCTAGGTACTGGAGTTGTTATAGTCATAGTTCCTAAAAGCCATGCTTCCATTACGGAATAACAATAACCCTCTGTATCACTTAACTGTACTAAATAATCAGCTTCAGCTATCCAGTCCCTTACGTCTATTTCTGGTGTCTTTTTTATAAAGCCTGGTATGTTGGGTATATCAGCGTCAGTAAATACTAGCCACATAAAAGGTATCTTTTTTTCTATTAGCTTTTCAGCCATCTTGACCATACGATCCTTACCTTTTTCTACTGATAACCTAGTAGCACTTATTAACTTTAATATTTTCCTGGGTTTATCTACTGTAATAGGGTTATAGCATACTCCTACTTTTTTATCTATTCCACGTTGTTTTAATAATCTCTCGTATGCTTCTGCTACCCATTTTGATACACCATAATAACTAGTTATTTTAGGTGATATGTTAGGAGCTAGACCTTGTATCTCGTAATTAGCGTGTGCTATTTGTATGTATTCGTCAGCTTCTATTAATGTCATGTCTACTTCGTATGCTTGAAAACACCTTTTACATTTAATGGGTTTATTTAATCTTATACACCTTACTAGTTTTTTTAATCTATCAAGTTGTTTCGCGTCTGCTTCTTTATAAACTATTACAACGTCGTAAGGCTTGTATTTTTTAGCTATTTCCCATAAGTAAGTTTCTACACCACCTAAAGCCTGTATAGTATGTACCATAAATACATTTGCATATTTTACCACGGTACAAACTCACCCCCTTTGACTTGTTCTTTTGCTATTTCTATATCATGTATACGTCTAGCCTCGCACTCTTCATTTTCACACCATAACTCCATTAAATCAGCTATTAATCTTAATAATGAAGTACGCCATTTTATAGACTTTCTTTTATCTGGACTAGTTAAAGCCTCACTGTTCATACGGTTGTAAGCTATACTAGTAAAATTAGTAGTATACATTGTTTTTATATAATTACATTGCTTTATATGTTGTACTGCGTCCTCCATTAAAGTATTTTCTGGAAACTCTTGTATTAATTCAGTTTTAATAACTTTAGTCCAACACGCTACATTTACGTCCCATACCAAGCTGTGCAAGTCGTTTCTTTTCATACTAAATAATAATTCTTGGTCTGGTAGTATTGCGTTATATTGTAGTGTTAAACAGTCTACTGGGTGTTTTTTTAGTACTCTAGCTATGTTTCTTAAAACGTGCTTATTATATAGCCAGTCATCGCTATCTATAAACATTGTATAGGGTTGTTTACTAGGAAAGCGTATACCTATGTTTCTAGCTCCACCATTATATACTTTCCTATTGGCTCTTATTAATGATACAGGATACTTCTTTATAATCTCTATAGAATTATCAGTAGAACAGTCGTCTACTACTATTACTTCAAAGTCTTTATAACTTTGTTCAAAGATAGATCCTAAACATTTATCAAGCCATTTTGCATTATTATAATTAGGTATTATTATTTTAAACATAGTTATACCTCCTAGAGTTTAAAGCCATTTACCAACCCTCTACTAGTTCTCTATTAATGGCTGCTAGTTCCCTTAGTATTCTCCCATTTTATTAAAGCATTTGCTTTAAACTGTCATTTATTTTATCAGCTAGTTTTATAGCGTCTTCTTTATTGTTAAATGTTTCTTTATACTTTAAGCCATTACTTACTAACCATAATTGATTAGCTTTTACTTTTGCGTCTATAATTGTATACTTATCTTCTTCTCTTTTAGTACTCTCATACTTTGGAGCTGGTCTAGTAGTATCTATGTATTTTAAATTGTCTATCTTATCTACTTCTTGGTTGAAGATAGCTTTTTTTAGTTCTTCGTTTGTTAGTTCTAAATAATCTACTCTAGTCCATAAGTAAGAACTAGGTATCATAAACTTACTACCTGTTTCCTCGTTATAATATTCTGCTATTTCTTTGTTGATAATATTAACTCTTTTTGTAAACTCACTTAAACTCTCTTGTTTCACTTTATTACCTCCTTACTGCCGTTTACTTGACTAGCTAACTCTCTATATATGTCTTTATTACTTCTATATATATCTGGTATAGCATTTACTCTTTTTAATCTACGCCAGTATCTTTTTTCTTCTTTGTCTTTTATTTCACTTAAATTAATAACTCTACTTTGTATTATTTTATATAGTGGCTCACTTTCTGGTATAGAGCTTAACTTCATACTAAACTCTTCATAACCCATCTCTAGTAAATCGTGATAACTCATATTGCCATACCTACTACACATAAAAGCATATATTTGCCCCATGTCGTGTGGTAGGCATATACTCATTTCACTACTGCTACTTTTACCCTCTGGGTGTTCCCCCAGTTATCGCACTACCTATTTCTTCACTAAACTTTGTTATTTCATCTTCAGTAGTTAAACCTATTTCTTGTATTAGCTGGTTATAGTCAACTCCTAAAGCGTCTTCTATTACTTTTAAAAATATTTCCCCTTGCATTGTTTGTATATAACCTTCTTCTAAAAAGTCTTTATTAGAGTGATCCATAATAGTTTTACCGTCTTTAGTAGTTTCTATTATTAAATCTTTAACTGTCATACCTTGTTCTGCAAGTTCTTTTATCATTTGTAGTCTAGCTTTTTTATTTACTTCTTGTAGTTCACTTACTAAACCTACTTTTGATTTAAACTTAATCTCTTTGTCTTTGTACTTTAGTGTATAATCATCTACACCATTTTTTATTATTTTGTATTTCATCTTTAACCTCCTAGCTAGTTATTAAATAAAATAGTATTGGTAGTTCTATAATTAAACTTATTGTTAGTGTTTTATAATCGTGTCGCTTATTCATTTCGTTTATTAAAATTAATAACGTTAAGACAGTAATTATAATTGAGTACCATTTAAGCATAATTTCACCTCTTTTGTATCTGGGTGTAAGGAATAGTATAGGGGAAACAAAAGACTTCATTTACACCCAGGTATAAAAAAAAGACGTACCTATTACCTTTGTAAATAATAGTCGTACGTCTTCACCCCACCTTTACCACTTACACTATAATATATTTTTAATGGGAATTGTGGGAAAGTTATTGTAGGTATCTTTTGACCTTTTTAGATACAGTAGAACGATCCATATACATTAAATCGGCTATCATGTCCCATGTATATAAATCTAAAAATCTATATCGCATAATGTTTCTTAGTTCCACATCTTCTACTTGTTCTATAAATCTTTCTATCTCTAAGTATTGTTCTAAAGCTGATATCCTTTTTTCAGTTAAAAGGCTTACTAGTTCTACCTTGGTTAAAGACTCTTCTAGTTTGTCTACATTTTCTATTCTTTCTTCTAAGTCCTTAACCTCTCTTTTTAATTCAAAATATTTACTCAATTCTTTTTCACTCATTTTATCACTCCACTATTATTTCTTTTATGTTATATTTCCTCTTGTATTCATTTTTTATTATATAAAACCATTTAACTGGTATACCCTTATCTATTCTTAAAACGTCTTTCCATAGTCTTACGTGGTATGTCTTTTCCATATACCATTTAATTGCTTGTTCACTTACATACTCCACAGCATACACAGTCCTTTCCAGTATCTATCATGTCATTATTGTAGTGATCCACTATTAAATAACTTACTATGATAAACTCAATTATAAATATAACCATAAACCCCTCTAATAGTATTCTCATCTTCTATAATCACCTAAAATATCTAATATTTTTAAATATATTTTTATTTGTCTGTCTTTTTCTTCGTCATATAGAACGCTCTCTATATAATCTCTTGCTTCATTAATCGTTCCATTTTGTTTTTCTATTTCAGCACTAAAATTAATAGCAATGTTTTCTAGTTCGTTTATTTCTTTTTGTGCCTCTCTTAACATAACCCTTATGTTTTCAAACTTATTCATTGTCTACCTCCACTAGAAAGTAAGTTTTTTCATACTTTCTATTTTTATATCTACTCTTGTAAGTAGGCGTAGCATAAAATTGTATACTTTTTTCACATACGTTTCTCTCTTTTGCTATTTCTTTAGCTGTTCCTATCATAATAAACTGGTCGCCTTTATATAAAGCATACTCTTTTTGTGGTCTACCCATTTAAGCCTCCTTTTAATACCAGTGGTGTTTTTTCCAGAACGTCCATGCTTTAGTAGGGTTTTTATAGCGTTTACTTATATAGTCTATTCCAAGCCTTATTTGAGTTTTACAGTTAGTTCTGTAGTCCTTTCCATATTTTGCCATTTTAGAACACGGAAGCGATTGAGGCACCCCGCAACTCCCTGACTTCTTATTAACCGCTCTGGCGTTCCAGCCACTCTCTTTATTCCATAACTTGACTAGATTATTATAATCACTTCTAGTCCAACCCTTTTTTATAACTTGTTTGTAAGCATAAGACTTACATTGTGTTTTAGTATAAGTTTTTGCGTTTACCATTGGTGTATATATCAATAAAACTAAAACCACTAAAACAATTTTTTTCACTTTTTTAACTCCTTTTATTCAAACATTTTTAATAATAGTAATATACATAGAATAACCATTAGTATTAGTACTATTGTTAGTATAGTTTCTATCACTCTTTATATTCCTTTTTATAATTTTCATATACGTTGTTTGCTTCATCTGAATTATCTAATAAATATTTTATGATATTATTTAATCTTTCTATTTCGTTTAATAATTCCCATTGCTTCGGCACTCTACCATACATGTTTAAAGCTTTTATTATTGTTTCATTTTCTTCTTTCACTCTTTATCATCTCCATTTATCTTGTCTATTATTTCATTAATTTTACTTGCCACTTGCACCATTTGATAATCGGTAGTAGCCATTTGATTAATTAACATACCACCATTACCACTATAATCTTTTGTTATATCTAATTTTTCTATCTTCTTTTCTTCTTCTATTATTTCTACTTCATCATTTAAGCATTGTGTGATATTGCAGTATTCTTCTAACCATTGATTACCACTATAATATAACTTACTATCTTCATCTAAACACCAAAGTTCTCCATCATATTTTATTTGCTTTGGTGGAATATTTATGTCATTGCTCATTATATTTAATAAATCTATTACTTTCACTCTTTATCATCTCCTTTTTTTTCATTTTCAAACATTTCCCAAAATATATGTTTCCATATTTGGTTGTCTACTTTTTCTGGGTGATATAGTTTTTCTTGGTATATTTCTTCAAAGTGTTTTTTAAATATTTCTTGTAAATATGATTCTACTTTGTCTTTACTCATTATCTTCACCTTTTAATATTTCCATAATATCTCTCCTACAAGTTAAAACATCTGTTGCAGTCTTACTGTTAAGATATTCTTTTACTCTCCTTATTTTGTTATTTAGTTCTTCTACTGTGTTTGAATTTTCTATTAGACTGTCTTCTAGGAATTGATATTCTTTAGATATTTGATTAAGTAATATTCTTATCTGTTCAATCTTCATCTACTACCTCCATTAGAAAATATGTCTTTTCGTATTTCCTTTTAGGATTCTTTTTCTTGTAGCTTGGAGTTCCATAGTATTGAATACTCTTTGATGGTCTTCCTAGCTCTTCTGCAATTTCATAAGCAGTTCCTTCTGCTATTTGGTCATCACCTTTATACAGAACATAAGTCTTTCTTGGTCTTCCTGGATTCATCTACTCACCTTTAGACAACAATAGATAAATATTAATAATATTATTGATATTATGATCCCTATTATCATTTGTTTATCACCTTAAATAATCCCTTTCTAAACCCCTCTATATCTCCAGATAGTATTTGTCCTTTAAATGTCTTGTATTGTTGTTTTGTCAGTCTATTTTTATATAATTTTAGTATCTTAAATTCTTCTCTCATAATACCTCCTATAAGTTATCAAAATCAGTAAATATACTTGTTTGACCATCATCATTTATTCCGTTGATTCTATTTCTTGCTATTTCACAATATTCTTTATTTATTTCCATTCCTATATATTTTCTGCCCATTTCTTTTGCTGCTACACAAGTTGTACCACTACCACTAAAAACATCTAGGACTATATCCCCCGAAACACTTGAATTGATTATCAAGTTTTTAATTATATCCAGAGGTTTTATAGTAGGGTGTTGAAACAACTTTTTATCTTCTAAATTTTTTTGTGTTACATAAAATGTTCTCTTTGTAGAGTATTCTCCATACACCTTTACTCCTTTTTCTCTGAAAAACAAACAATATTCAGTATCAGTTAGATACTTGTTCCCACAGGTTGGTGTAGGGTTAGTCTTATGCCAACATATAATGTTCCAATTACATTTTTTTCTTTTAACAAAATATTCATATAATATTGGTATTTGTTTTTGACTGCACCATATATAAATGTTTATTTTTTTTAATACCCTACACAATTCATCTAGTATTTCGGTTTTGATTCCATCTTTCATAAAATCAATATTTTTCATGACATATCTTTGTCCACCATAATTATCGGCTTTCTTTCCAAACATCCCAGCTCCGTCAGTTTCTAGTAAATATGGTGGATCAGTTATAACTAAATCTATACTTTTATCAGGGATGTTTTTGATTAATTCATAACAATCTCCTAATTGTATTGTATTTATCCAGTCACTCATAATAGCTCCTTAAATATAGCTTGTAATACATCACACACTATTGAATCACCAGCCAGATGATATAAACTATTATCACTCTGATTCTTAGCTATCTTTTTGAAATCTTTATCTTTAACTCCCATTAATCTAAAACACTCTTTAGGTGTAAGTTTCCTTATTCTTAAATTACCATTGTCATTTATTGCAGTTCCTATACAATCACCACGAGTTGTTAAAATAATCATATTGCCATCATTTTTTTCAACACATTTTTTATTTCCATCTAGTATTTGTTGTGTATAGGAATGTTTAACAACATCTCCTTCTTCTACCAATCCATCTTCTATTAATTTGTTGCATAAATATCTTTGTAATGAATCTTCATATAAATTTCCTGTTTTTTTCGGTTTTAAATTATAATTTTCTCCTACATCTTCACTTATATAATTACTGCTATCGCATCTATGCATTCCTTCTCTTGTGTTTAATGTACTAGCATAAGTTTTATTTATTAATGCTTCTTCATTATTCCCAGTCCACTTGTCATTATCAGCACTTATATATTTGACCATTTTATCGCTTAAATAATACTTTTCATCTACATTATCTTCTAATAAATCTTTTAATTTTAACTTAAGTTCTTTCTTTGGTGGGAATTGGTATGAATATTCTCCTAAAATAGAAATCATAAAACATCTATTTCTTGTTTGAGGAATACCATAGTCTGTAGCTATCAAATCTTGCCAATAGTTAGAATAACCTAGTTCCTCTAGTCGCATGATCCATTTTTTAAAATCTTCTATGTTTTCAGCTCCATGTACTTGAGGTACATTTTCCATCAAGAGTATCTGAGGTAATGAATCAGATTCACTACATTCAGTTAAGATTCTTTCTACTTCCCATAACATTCCAGAACGAGTAGATGTATCAGACATTCCTTTACCTTTACCAGCTAGAGATAAGTCTTGACAAGGGAAGGAATAAGTCAATATATAATCATACTTGTCTTTATCTACTATTTCTAAATCTTTACCTTTAACTTGTTGGATATTTACTAGATTTCTAGTAGCTACTATATTATTAATTACTTTTCTTGCATAAGGTTCACTCATTCTTTCGATTTGTTGTTTTGTCATTGGTTCGTTATAATTAGAACTAATCCCCTTTTTTAATAAGAACTTTTTAATTTCATCTATGTCTATCGTTTCTGAATAATCGTTATAATCTCCAAAATGCAAATCATTATATGCTTGAATAGATTTAATTGCCCATTCACATATTTTCCAATGTTCAAATTCAACTCCTAGATATTTAAGAGCTAATGCTTGACTACCATATCCAGCAAAAAACTCTATTAGTCTAATTGGTTTAGTAATTTTATATTTGGGATATAACAAATCAAATATAGTTTGTTCTTGCATTTGTTCACTCCTTTTACTTGATCCATCTTTTGCCAAGTTTTATTTTGTTTTCTTTTATATACTCTAAACATTTCTTTTTTGTTTCATCAGTAAAGATTCCCCATACTCCTACTGAATGTCCTTCTTCATGATGTTTCCATACTGTCCATAAGTTATGATGCTTCTCTAATGTGTACCAAATTTTCTTTTTCATTTTCTATCCTCTCAACAATCCTATTGCTTTCTTGATTTATTTTTTGTCTATCTTTATGATGCAATCTTATCTTTGCTGATGTCTTCACTTTAGACCTCGAAAATCGAGGATCTAGTTGTTTACCATATTTTTCTACTTGATAGTTCAAAATAGCTTTGTATAAGTCTGAATCTGGCTTAAAACCATACTTATCTTCTACTTTTCTATAAAACTCACTTGAACTATGAAATAAATTGTCTTTTTCTAATTCCAAAACCACCTGAGATTTAAATTTATCGTTCATTTAAATTCTCCTAATCTCTATAAAGTCAATCTCTTTCTTTAAGACTTTTTTTAATTGGTCTAAAGTAAGATAACCAATAACCCCCTCGTATCTCTCGTTTTTCCAGATGTACTCACCATAATCTTCTCCATCATAGATAACTCTTATTGGTTTTCTATCTTGTATATCTTTAATTAATTCACTCATAAGTCCATATCTAACCAATGTGGTCTTTTAAAATCTCCTTTTTCTTTTAATTCTTTCTTTTCTCTTTGTTCCCAATTTCTAATAGCTGCTTTAAAATCCTTCATCTTATTTTTCCCAATCATCCAATCTTTAGATTCGTAAAAATCGTAAAAAACATTGGCATTTATGCCATTATTTCTTTCTTGGCAATAAGATTCTATTTCTTCTATTGTTGGTTTTTTAAATACTTTTCTTTTTATCTTTTCTTTTATATATTCTTTATCTATATCTATTGCGTTACTTTGCGTTACTGGTAACGTTACCTTACTTTCAAGCCTCTTTTTTTCTTTAAATTTTCTTTGTCTTAATCTATTTTGTTCTCTTATTTGTTCTAATTTGTCTAAACTCTGATGCTTTTCAAAATTAATTAAGAATATACCTTTTTCATCAGATTCAATCATTCCCAAACTTGTAAAAGTATCTATAGCAAGTCTTACTATTGGTAATGGTTTATTGAATATGATTGATAGCATTTCATCTGTATAAGCCATTGATTCACTTATATAGACATATCCACCATCATTTGTTTTACCAGCTAGTAATATAAGCCTTATCCAGATATATAATAAAGAATCTCCTTCTGGCATCGCTTGAATGATTTTTATCTTTTCATCATCAAACATATCTACATTCAACTTGATCCATTTAACTTCTGCCATTTATTACCTCATATACTGCTACTGTTTTACCTGTATATTTGCATTTAGTTTTACCTATTGGTTCTACTATTCCTTTTTGACATAATTCGGTAAGTCTTGGAGCAGTAAAGTTTCTTTCTGTACTTGGTATATATCCTTTTTTATACATTTCTACTGCAGTTTCTTTAGCAGTTAGTTGTTTACCTTCTAAACACTCTAATATTTCTCTATATCTTCTTTGCTTATCTACTTGCTCATAAGATTCCCTTCTGGTTTCAAAAGTAGGTAATTGACAATATTCTCTAGTTTCCATAAGTACCTCCTAGAATGGTAAATCTTCATCAGTTAGTTCTACTTCGTTGCTAAATTCTTCAAAAGGATCTGACTTAGATTCTTCTTTCTTTTCTTCTTTTTTACCCCCTATATATTCAATTCTATTTGCTAATACATTTGAGAAAGTTCTATCATTGCCTTCACTATCTGTATATCTATCGTTTCTTAGTTCACCTTCGATTCCTACTAATGAACCTTTATCTTGATACTTGACTAGATTCTCAGCTTGTTTATTCCACACAGTACAATTTATAAAATCCACATCTTGAGTTCCTTCTTTAGCTCCAAATCTTTGTACTGCTATTGAGAATTGACATTTACAAGTTCCACCTTCATTTTTTCTAAGTTCTGGTTTATTAGTAATTCTCCCAGTTAATACGCATCTATTCATATTCATCCTCCAAACTATCTAAATGTTCATCATAAAACACTTCATCATATTTATCTGCCCAACTTACAATATCTATTGAGTCGCAGTATGGACATCTATCATATCTTTTATCTAATTTTTCATCGCATGAATCACAATAATACATTTTCACTCATCTCCATCATTTCTTCTTTAAATTCTTGGTCATAGTGTTCTATGTAATAAGGACAAAACTTATTACAAGGACAATAGTTTTGACATTTTTTGTCTTCTCCAATTCGTTCTATGATTTCATATTCGCTAGGATATTTCTGTTCTAATGTTGCAAATAAATCTCTAGCTTTATCAAAATCATCAAATACTTTAAATGCTTTTTTATAAGTCTTTTTCTTAACTGCCCACTTAGTTCCACTATTGAATCTTTCTTCATCAGTACATAGTGGTAAATCTAAATCTGACATCTTTTCTAATTCTTCAATTCTTTTGAATCTATCTAATATCCATTTTTCAATTTCTTCTGGAGTACCTAAATCAAATTCAATAACTTCAACTGGTAATTTAGGATAATTGTCTTTGACATCTCTTTTATTCCAGTCTTTTAAGATTGCAATGATTCTTCCTTTATTAATCCAGTTGCCATGTTCTTTGTAATGTAAGTAAGCTCCCATTTGTAATTGTTTCTTCCAATGCTCATTATTACTACCAAAGATTACTGTCCAAACACTTGTAGTCTTATAGTCATCTATAAAATCTTCAACATGGTCGATGATTCCAGATAATGTATAACCATTTTCAAAAGTATGTTCTAGATGTTCTTCAACATATTCATTTTCTCTACATTCAATTCCAGTTTCTAAGGCATAATGGACTACAGAACCCCACAACATCCAAATACTCTCTGCAATGTCTTGTTCTATTTCGTCATTGTGTCTTCTCTTTAACATTAATGCTCTATCAGATTCAAACATAGATGTAATAGAATATCTTTTGTCTTGATATGTATATTCTTTTTGAGCTGCTCTTACTAACATATCTGGTAGATTAAGTTTGTTTGTTATCTTCATCTTTTTCCACCTTCTTTGGCATAATCACAAACACTCTTTTACCTTTACTATTTTTGATTGATAAATGAGTAATTTTTTTATCTTTATACTTAATTGCTTCTACAGTAAACTTTTCAAAAGTTTTTAGTTTACCATTTCCATCTTTTTGGATTCCAGCATCACTTGCAGATATCCAAATAAATGGTGCAGAATAGAGTTCACGCCCGATTCCCCAGTTGACACAAGCTCTTTTAAATGAATCTGATGCAAGTCCTTTTTCTTTTTCACTATTTGATTCTGTTCCTGTGTCTTCTTTAGAAATCCATTCTTTCTTTTCAGAATCCCAAATTGAAACAATGCAATTTTGGTTATCTCTGGTGTATTCTTTTTTCCAATTCATACATCCTACTGTTTCATCTAATATGTCCATATCTACTCTTGCATCTTTATAAAGTAGTAAAGTAAGTCCTTTTTCGTTTATTTGATTAACTCTACAACTGATTTCATCAGCTCTTAATGTTCTAAATTCCATTTTAATTCCCCTCAATCTGTGTTATAATTTAGTTGTTGTTTTTATAAACAACATCATTTGTTCTTGCAGTAGCTTCGGCTGCTGCATTTTGATTTGCAATTCTATAATCAATTAAAATGATGCCAACAACTTCTATTAGTAAGAAAACCAAAACCCCAATGATATTTTTAGTTCTCTCTTTCATTTTTTCCTTCTCCTTATTTAAATAATTCATAGTAATCTTTTCCAAAGTAATCACAAATTGTTTCAATCTCGCTGATTGTCCAATCTGACTTACCAGAAAATCTAAATTTGATAGTTGAATAACTTAATCCAACTAACTTTCCAATATCTCCAATAGTTTCTCCTCTACGAGTCATCTCTGCTCTAAGATTTGGAAATAATACTTTCTTTCCCATGTCTAACTCCTTCCTTAACAACAAAAAAGCCCTAGATTATTTCTAATCTAGGACATTGAGTTGACCAAATATATATTATGTAAACTGATACCTAGATTAGAATAATTGACTTCTCTGTCAATCTTTATAGTTCAATTATAACACATCTAATCTAATAGTCAATAGTTTTTTAAAAATTTACAAACATATTTGTCAAACTCACAACTTTTAAGAATACTGCTAAGCTAATAAGATTAATAAATTGCTTATTTGCTTTCGTTATATAATCTCTAATAGAGAAATACAATTTTTCTTTAGTAGAGTCTAATCTTATACACTTATCATACTCTTTTTCATTACAGAATTTTTTACCATTCCAATATTGGATGTCTATCACTTTCCATCTATAAGAATTGGAATCACCTATCCTGTAATCGTTGTAAGATACTTTTCTTTTAATAATATCACCGTTTTTCTTCTGCCAGGTGATTAGTCTAGTACCCATTTATACACCCCCTTTAAAGTGTAGTATTATAATGGCTTTTTTAAAAAAAGTAAAAAAGAACTAGTCTAAATAGTTCTTTTTAAATACTCTTAACCACTCTTCCCTATCGTGATCCATTTCAAAACGTCGCTGACATTTCCTTACCCAGAACAATGTAAAATTGCGGTCTTTATGTAGCCATATATGGCAATTTCTACAAACTGGTATAACATATCCATATTTAATAGAATTAAGCCTATTCGTGCCATAAAGTACCTCATGTAAGTCGCTTTTAGGTTTCTTACATATAATACACGTTGTTAAGTCATCAGTAAAAACTGAGTAGCGATTTTTTTCTAATTGCCTTACGTTCATTAATACCTCTTTAAGCCAAAAAAGAACTATAATAGTTCCTTTTTAGCACATCGAAAAATAATACATTAGTACTTTATAAGTATCACTAGAATAGACATGATAATAGCAAAAATCAAAAAAGCTATTGGAAGTTGGTGTTATGTCTATCCTAGTGTTGCCTATAAAGACAACACCTTGAATGATTTAATTGAAAAAGAAAATTATTACATGATAGAACTATTGGCGTTCCACCAATTACATTATATTATTTAATTAGTGGGAATTGTGGGAAATAAAAAAGGGCTTAAAGCCCTCCAGGTTATACAGTCCTTTTGTATAAGGTAAATGGTTAAATATATTAAATTATGGGGAGGTTTCCACCTCTTTTCTATTTTAAATATTTTTTAGAACAGTATAAACCGTTTAAGTTGTCTACTATAGCATAACCTCCAGTCGTTCCATAAAAAGACGTTTCTTCACCTTTTTTTAATGTATATACTCTACTGGCTTTTTCAAAGTCTTTTTTATTATGTACCCATAAGTCAGTAGTTGAAGTCTTGCTATCGTATTTAATTAATTTTCTCGTTTTTTCATTTTTTATTTTTTGGTTTTTAAACCTACATAAGTAAATAGTAGGGTTTAACCAGTTGTCTTTACTTGTATAAGTTATTTTAGTTCCTTTACATAGTCCAAAGTGTAAGTGCATAGCTGATACTTTACCAGTAGCTCCCATAGTACCTATCTTTTGTCCCATTTTGACCTTTTGTCCTATATCTACACACCATGATCCTAAGTGTCCATACTCACTAACACACCCTTTATGTTTTATATGAAGCACTTTACCCCCGCTAGTTTGCGTTTTTTTATAAATCACTTCACCGTCAGCAACGGCATATATTGGCTGACCTCTATGTATTACAGAATACCAGCCAAAGTCTACACCTTTGTGGGCTGTAGTTTTACCCCTTACTATTGCTATATAGTTTACTGGATATTTCATTTTTCTACCTCCTTTTTAGCAAAATAGAAAGTAAATACCATAACTATAATTGTCATTACGTCATTAGAGTCGAACTTGTTAGCCACTAACCCATAAACTAACAAGCCAGTTAAAATTAAAGTCACTATTGATTTTAAATCAATTAATTTTGCTATTTTTTCTTTCATATCATCACCTAGTCTATAATCTCAAAACTTTTTATTTTTTCATCTATGGCGTGTATAAAACCATCACCATGTTTTTTATAATATAAATCTCTTGAATTAGTAAAACTTTCTAGTTGATATTTTGTTATTTTTTTTGTGTCCTTGCACTTGTCCCATATTTCTAGCATATCGTTTCTTAAACTACACTTAACCGCCTCGTTATTATTCTTTACTATTGCTATCACGCTACCAATTAACCCCATTACGAATAATATTTGTGTCCAATAAGTTGTTATAAAATTAAGTATTTTCATCGTTGTTTCCTAACTAAATACAAAAGAAACTCCACTGTGGACATCACCAGCAACACATATATTGTTTGTACCATAAAAGTTAGAACTTGCAGTTATAGTTAGTCTTAACAAATAATTGTTTATTTTAACAGCACTAACGGTATAAGAAGAACTATTGAAGTTAACATTTTGTGCTATATAACCGCCTGCAGGTATTCTTATATCTATTATCAAACTTCCATTAATACTAATACTACTTATATTTTTCAAACTTTTAGGAACTTGAATTGCAAAATTAAGAGTTTTATTTCCACCAGTTAAAAAGCCCACGCTAGGAGTATAAACTGGAACTGTATAACTTTCTCCAGGTTTATAATATAAATCATCATATATTTCATTAATTGCACTTACTAAGTCGCTTTTATTAGTTGTTTCTAAATAATCAGCAACTCCTACACTATCAACAGTATCTTTATATTCAGTGTTCAAGTCTACTGATATATCGTTGCCACTTTCTATTATTGTGGTAGTATCACCAGCTATTAAGTTTTTTGCCATATTTAAGCCTCCTCACTTTGTACTTGTACGTCTACTCCGTTGTATTGTACTTGTACGTTATTGTATTGTAAGTTCGTTTTATAGAACTCATTATTAATTGTTATTTTTTGTTTTATAGTGTGGGCTGTTCCACTTGTTAAAGGTGTACTAAAGTTTGTTATAAACTCTAGACCGTTTAATGAGTCAGTCCAATCTATACCTGTTATATTTTCACTTTGAGTAGTTGTTATACTTGCTTGGTAAGTAAACTGTGTTAAAGGTTTCCACTCAACCTCTACAGCTTCAAAATCACCATTAGCAAGTAATATCCTTGCAGTGCCTGGGTTTAAAGTTAAGTCTCTATGTATAGTGTTATTTAGATTAATTGCTTGACTAACAAGGTTCTCGCTTGTATCTCTATTAAATACATTTATTTTATTGATAAAGTTTATATCTAAGTTTTCATATCTATTTTTAGTCCATTGTGTAGTATCTTCTACAAACTTCATGTTTTTAGCACCCCATAAGTCTTGTCCGTCTACTTCTATATCATTTAAGTAGTTATATGGTACTTGGACGCTATCTACAGAAGTATTAGAGTAAACTACACTGTCGTAAATATTTCTACTAAACTTTATCTCATTATCTTTTTTAATATCTACATATTTAGGTTGAAAAGACTCATAAGTATTTTGTTCGTTTACTTGTAGTCCTGGTCTTTTTAAAATAGATAACATATTAGCTGGGCTGTCAGTTGTTAAATCACTTTGAATAGTAAATATTGATAACAAGTTAAAATCTCTATTAGATAAAATAATTAACTGGTTAGAAAAATCTTCAAAAGCATAAGTAGGGTACATTATAGTATCACCTATATTATTCATTGTGTTAGGTACGTCGTAAGCGTTTTCTATTGCTATACCTCCTACGTCCACCTCTAATACTGGTGTGTCTGGATCATCTTCATTGTAAGTATAGTAAGCTGCGTGTTGTATCATAAACGGTCTGCCAACATTATTTTCATCATACCAGCCGTTATTAATAATTGTCCATGCAAACTGAGTATTTGTACCAAACAAACTATTAACACTTGTTAAGCTATTATTTTTATCTAAATAATATAATGAATAATTTTTATCAGAATAATCAGTATCATTGTGGGCGTTTATTTGAAAATAAATACCACCAGAATTATCTTTAGTTTGTCTTATACGATATATATTATGTTCTAGTATATAATCAGCATAGTTTATTATTTGAGTACTACTAGTAGTACCATTTACGTTAGTGTAAGCGTAAGCTGTATAAGAGTCGCCAGCTACATTTTGAGCTATTACTTTAATATAAGGATCGCCGTCATCGTTATAATTAGAGTAAATAGCAAAACATGGATAAGGTAAAGAACTACGTGTATATAGTCTAGTTATTTCGTTAGCACTACCTACATTTATTTTAAAGTTTATGCCTCTACCGCTGTGGTTTTCGTCTACTCCTATACCCTCGATTAAATCGCAACCTACTATTAAGTACTCACTTTCACCAGGTTTCTTAGTTATATCTATACACCTAAAATATGTATCAGTAAGGCTGTAGTTTTTTCTTAGCTTTAAAGTGTACGTACCATTTTGTGCCATTGCGAAATTATTTAACATTGTAAAGTATTTCTGTTCGGTGTTTTTTGTATCACCTACAACCCCATATATGTTGTTATTTTCATCTTGTGCTAGGAATTGTACCTCACGTATTCTAGTGCCACTTTCATAATCTCTTAACATTGTTATACCGTTATAATCACCGTCTATTAAGATTAAAAAGCCCTCACTAGTGTTTGATCCATCAGTTTTAGAATAACCACCATAAATAACTTTAGTACTAGAGTCGTTTATTTGTAGCATACCATTTATACGTATATTACTTCTATCTACTTCTAATAATAGTGTAGCTATAAAGTCGAACATACTTGTTCCTACAGCTGTACTAATAGCACCCTCTTTTACTATGTCATAATAGCCATTAAAAGTAGTTTCTTCAGTGTCGCTAAACTTAAAGTTATTTGTAGCATATTTAATTAAGTTTTCTTTGTAGTCTTCAGTCAATTAACTCACCTCCGTATCAAAAAATACTATGTCTAAAGTGTTTTCTATATCTAGGTTTCTTGTTATGGTTTGACCGTCTGATATATTGCCTAAAGTTTTATTACGTTGATTATCAAAGTAATTAATAGCATTTTCAGTATTGTAAGTATTACTAAACTCAAAAGTATAGAATATATCTCCAGTAGTCATTATCATTTCAGTATCTATCTTTTTACACATATAGTTATCATTTAAAGCTGATAAACTAGAGTTATATATCATAATGTCCCCTATTTCGCATAATCTTACATTTTGTGTTTGTACTGTAAGAGTTATTTCAGCTTTACCTTTATATTCGATATAACTTTGTGCTATTCTTTGTAGTTCTACACTACTTTTAGTGTCATCTCTATTCTCGTATCTACTAATAACACCTTTTCGGTTGTTTTGAGTAGCTATACGGCTTATTTCTGGCTCGTTTAAGGCTATTTGTCTACCAGGTACTAAAAGGTTTATTTCAAGCGTTATTGCCACTCCATTAGCCAATTTATCGTCAGTTTCAAAAGTCGTCTCCCCAGGTGTATAAATAATGTCCCCTGAGTAGCCTTGTTCTTGTTCGGCTTTAGTTATTACGTCGCATATTACAAAGTCAGTACTAGTTGTATAGTAAGCGTAAGATATATCACCTATAGTTTGTCCTATATCAAAAGTTTTGTTAACTCCATCAGCATATACTCTAAAAGTTTGTGTTATAGAACTTACTACCTCGTTTGAAGTCATAACTTGTTTATTACGGTAGTCTTCGGTTGAATAGTTATATGTTATATCTATTATGTTATTATCTTTAAAATAATTTTGAGTACTTTCTATAGTTCCTACTGGTGTTTTATCGTAAGGGTTATAGAAGTCTATTGCTACTGTATCTTGGTTTATAACTCTAGTAGTCCATTTAGTTTGTGTTATGTCGCTTATATACTGGAACACGTCATAAGCTGTTTTTTCTTGTGTATTATATGTTCCCATTTTAAAGTTATCTGGTATACTTACATTTCCTTTTATAAAGCCATAATCTTTAACTGAGTCAATAACCATGTCTATGGCTTCTTCTACTGTTTTATCAGCTATTACAAAGTCTAGAGTATCACCCTCACTAAGTAGTGTTTTATAATCTAGTACTTGTAAATCGCA
>JAFOOW010000101.1 GCA_017425305.1 Peptostreptococcaceae bacterium
ATAGTAAATGAAATTAGAAAAAATAATAGATCGAAGATAGCTTTCTTATGTAAAAGATATGCTTTAAATTCTTCAATAATAATTATTATAACAACAAGTTCACAGTTTATAATAAATGCTATTTCTATAGCAACTTTAAAATTCTTATTTTAATAAAGGATAATAAAATGCAAGTAGTAAATGAGTATATAGAATATATAAAAAATAATAGGAAATTAACTGATAATACTATAAACTCATACTTTATAGATATAAAAAAGTATATTGGGTATATAGAAAATAAAAAATTAAACTTATTGGATTTAAGTGAAAATGATATAATAAGTTATATAATAGAATTAGAAAAATCAAATGTATCTGCATCTACTATATCTAGAGCTATATCCTCAGTTAAATCTTTTCATGAATATTTATTTTTAAAAAGATATACAGAATCAAATATGGCTAAGAATATAAAAAAGCCTAAGATTGAAAAAAAAGAAGTAGATATATTAACGCAAGAAGAAGTAGAAGCACTATTAAATTTTAAAGAATTAAAAACACCTAAACAAATAAGAGATAAAGCTATATTTGAAACTTTATATGGGACAGGTGTAAAGGTTAGTGAACTAATAGATATGAATATAGATGATGTTGATTTAGATTTAGATTATATATGTTGTGAATCTGGTAAAAGCTCAAGGATAATACCAATTTCACAAATAACTAAAAAATATATAGTTAAGTATATAGATAAATCAAGACCTGAATTTGTTAAAGATAATTATAAGGAAAAGGCTTTGTTTGTAAATTCTAATGGAGAAAGATTTAGTAGACAAGGACTTTGGAAATTAATTAAAAAATATGCTAATATAGCTAATATAGATAAAAATATAAATCCTACTATGCTAAGACATTCATTTGCAATACATTTATTAAATGAAGGAGCAAATATAGTAGTAGTTAGCAAAATATTAGGAAATTCAAATTTATCCAGTTTACAATCATACTTAGATTATGTAAATAAAAATATAAGACAAGAACTAAAAGAAAAACATCCAAGAAAATAATAAATATTAGGAGGTTAACTATATGAGTAGAGTTATATGGATGGTAATTGACAGTGTTGGAATAGGAGCACTTCCTGATTCACAAAAATTTGGAGATGTAAATGTAGATACTTTAGGAAACATAGTTAGAGCATGTAAAGGTATAAAAATTCCTAACATGATAAAATTAGGGTTAGCTAATATAGAAGGTGTAGATAGCTTAGAAAATATAGAATCACCTATCGGCTGCTATGGTAGATGTAGCGAAGTATCTAAAGGAAAAGATACAACTACAGGACACTGGGAAATGACAGGAGTTTTAGTTGAAACACCATTTAAAACATTTGAAAATGGATTCCCTAAGGATATAATAGAAGAGTTTGAAAGAAGATCAAATAGAAAAGTTATAGGAAATAAACCTGCTTCGGGTACAGCTATATTAGATGAACTAGGTGAACAACATATGAACACAGGAGAAGTAATAGTATATACTTCGGCAGATAGTGTGTTCCAAATAGCTGCGCATGAAGAAATAGTTTCTCTAGATGAGTTATACAAAATGTGTGAAATAGCTAGAGAAATTATGATGGGAGATAATGCTGTTGCTAGAATAATAGCTAGACCATTTATAGGAAAGCCAGGGGCATTTGAAAGAACTTCTAATAGAAGAGATTATTCTTTAAGCCCATTTGAAGATACAGTATTAGACAATATAAAAAATTCTAACTTAGATGTAATAGGTGTTGGTAAGATAGAAGATATATTTAATCAACAAGGAATAACAGAAGCTATACATACACATGATAATATGGATGGTGTAAATCAAACTATAAATTATATGAAAAAAGAAACTAAAGGTTTAATATTCACTAATTTAGTTGACTTTGATTCAAAATATGGACATAGAAGAGATGTTGAAGGATATAAAAATGCATTAGAAGAATTTGATGCTAGAATACCTGAAATATTAGAAAATATGAATGATGATGATGTTCTTATAATAAACTCAGACCATGGTAATGACCCTACATACAAAGGAACAGACCATACTAGAGAATATATACCAGTATTAGTATATGGTAAAAACTTAAAATCAGGATTAAACTTAGGAACAAGAAATAGTTTTGCAGATATAGGTGCAACAGTAGCAGATATATTAAATGTTGAAATGCCAAAGCATGGACAAAGTTTTAAAAATGAAATAATGAAGTAATATATAACGGAGGATAATATGAAAAATTTATACGAAAGAATACAAGAAAGTGCAGAATATATAAAATCTAAAATAAATAATACACCAGAAATAGGACTTATATTAGGTTCAGGGCTAGGTGTATTAGGTGATGAAATAGAAAATCCAGTAATAATAAAATACGATGAAATACCTAACTTCCCTGTATCTACTGTAGAAGGACACAGTGGTCAATTAGTTATAGGAAACTTAGAAGGTAAATTTGTTATAGCTATGCAAGGTAGATTCCACTTCTATGAAGGATACTCTATGGAAACTGTAACATTCCCAGTAAGAGTAATGAAAGAATTAGGAGTTAAAACTGTTATAGTAACTAATGCAGCTGGTGGAGCTAACAAAGACTTTAAACCAGGAGATTTAATGATAATAAAAGACCATATAAACTTAAGTGGAAATCATCCTTTAATAGGACCTAATGATAATAGATTAGGAGTTAGATTCCCTGATATGTCTACAGCATATACTCCAAAGTATAGAGAATTAGCAAAAGAATGTGCAAAAGAGCTTGGAATAGAAGTTCAAGAAGGTGTATATACATTCTTTAGTGGACCAACTTATGAAACTCCAGCAGAAATAAGATTTGCTCAAACTATAGGTTCAGATGCAGTAGGTATGTCTACAGTACCAGAAGTTATAGTTGCAAGACATTCAGGATTAGATGTAGTTGGTATATCATGTATAACTAATATGGCAGCAGGTATATTAGATCAACCTCTTAACCATGAAGAAGTTATAGAAACTACTCAAAAAGTAAAATCAGAATTTTTAAGCTTAGTAAAATCTATAGTTAATAAATTATAATTCTTGAAATTATATTAAATATAATTGTTATAAGAAGGAGATTAAATATGAGAATTTATGACATAATCAAAAAAAAGAGGGACAATCATGCTTTAACTAAAGAAGAAATAAACTTCTTTGTAGAGAAATATTCAAAAGGTGAAATACCAGATTATCAAGCATCTGCTTTATTAATGGCTATATACTTAAATAAAATGAATAAAGAAGAAACAGCGTACTTAACAGAAGCTATGATGAACTCAGGTGAAGTTATAGATTTATCTCAAATAAAGGGAATAAAAGTTGATAAGCATAGTACAGGTGGAGTTGGAGATAAAACAACAATAGCACTAGCTCCATTAGTTGCAGCATGTGGTGCACCAGTAGCTAAAATGTCAGGTAGAGGTTTAGGGCATACTGGTGGAACATTAGATAAATTAGAAGCAATTCCAGGATTCTCTATAGAAATGGAATCAGATAAATTTATAGATTCTGTTAATACACATAAAATAGCAGTATGTGGTCAAACAGCATCTATAGCAGTAGCAGATAAAAAAATGTATGCATTAAGAGATGTTACGGCTACTGTAGATAATATATCTCTTATAGCTAGTAGTATAATGTGTAAAAAATTAGCTTCAGGTGCAGATGCAATTGTTTTAGATGTTAAAACAGGTGATGGTGCATTCATGAAAACTATAGACGATTCATTTGCTTTAGCGAAAGAAATGGTTGATATAGGTGCTAACATGAATAGAGAAACAATAGCGTTAGTTACAGATATGGATGAACCATTAGGATTTGCTGTAGGTAACTCATTAGAAGTTATAGAAGCTATAGAAACATTAAAAGGTAGAGGACCTAAAGACTTTGTAATGTTATGTGAAACATTAGGTGCATATATGCTAGTTTTAGCTAAAGCTGCAAGAGACTTTGAAGATGGTAAAGAACAAATAAGAAATGCTATATCTTCAGGAAGTGCACTTGAAAAGTTAAAAGAATTCATAACTAACCAAGGTGGAGATAGTAGAATAGTTGATGACTATAATTTACTACCTCAAGCTAAGGAAGTATTAGAAGTAAAAGCACCAAAAACAGGATATATAAGTAAAATAGAAGCTGAAGAAGTTGGAATATCTGCAATGATACTAGGAGCAGGTAGAGAAACTAAAGAAGATGAATTAGATTTATCAGCTGGTATAGTATTAACTAAGAAAGTTTCAGACTTTGTAAATGAAGGTGAAACTATAGCTTATATGTATTATAATAAGTTAGATAAAATAGATTCAGCTAAAGAAAGATTTATAAATGCATATACTATATCTGATGAAAAAGTTGAAGAAAGTAAGTTAGTATATGGTGTTGTAACTAAGGATAAAATTACAAAATTTTAAATAAATGATTAAAAAAAGTCTAACGTGTAAAAAATAACGTTAGACTTTTATTTTTGTTTCGACAATATTATTGAAAATTTTCATACTTAGATTTATAATATACAAAGATATAAATATACATAAGGAGTAGAGAATCCTGTGAACAATAAAAATATAAATTGGAAAATTATAGGGATAACAATTGTACTTTTAATATTGTTAGTAGTAGGATATATATATATCCAAATAGGTCCTTATAATAAAAATAGTAAAAAAGATATACTAGTTGAAATACCAAATGGCGCTACATTAACTAAGGTTTCATCGATACTAGAAGAAAATAAACTTATTAAGAATAAAGTTCTTTTTAAAGTTGTAAGTAAGTTTAAAGAAGATAATAATGGGGTAAAAGCAGGTAAGTATCTATTATCTCAAAAATATTCAAATTCTGAAATTTTAGATATATTAATATCAGGAAAAACTTATAATGATGGAATAAAAGTTACTATACCAGAAGGTTCAACTTATAAAGAAGTTATAAAATATCTTACTAATAAGAAGATAGGTAAAGCAGAAGTTTATGAGGAACTTATAAATAATCCTAAAGAGTTTTATGACAAGTATAAATTTTTAGATGAAAAAGATATAACTACACTAGAAGGATTTTTATATCCAGATACTTATTACTTTGAAAAGGATATGAGTGAAAAAGACGTTATATCAGCTATGCTAAAAAGATTTAGTGAAGTTTATACGCCAGAGCTAAAAGAAAAACAAAAGAAAATGGGATTAACATTACAACAAGTAATAAATATGGCTTCTATAATAGAAAAAGAAGCAGTTAAAGATGTAGATAGGCCAAAGATAGCAGGTGTATTCTATAATAGATTAGAAATAGGAATGCCTCTTCAGTCAGATGCTACAATACATTATATATTTGATGAAAGAAAGCATATAGTTAGTTATAGTGATTTAAAAATAGATTCACCATATAATTCATATTTAAATAAAGGATTACCACCTACACCAATATCTAACCCTGGTATAAAATCAATTGAAGCAGCTCTAGAGCCTGAAGATAATGATTACCTATACTTTGTAGCTACAGTAGATGGTGGAAATAATTACAGCAAAACATATGATGAACATTTAAAATATGTAAAAGAATATAAAGAAAATAGAGACAAGCTAAAACAAGAAAAGTCTGAGAAATAAAAAGATATTTGTCAAGAAAGGCAAGGGATAATCGCAAAATAGTTTTAAAATATTAAGCGAGACTTTTGCCTTTTTTTAGAAATAGTTAGGAGTGATTATATGAGCAACATAGTTGA
>JAFOOW010000102.1 GCA_017425305.1 Peptostreptococcaceae bacterium
CTCTTTGTAATTCTCCAAATCTCATTTTATTATTTTGTAATTCCCATATTATTATAGCAATCCACTTTTTGCCTAATATATTTGATAAAGCTTCTACAGGACACTCATATATAATTTCATCTATATTATACATATTTTTATCTCCTATCTTAGTTACTTTTTAATTATTTAATCATATATTATATCATATTTTATATGTTTTCATTATATGGATATATTTCTAAGTTATTATACTTCAATAGCTATTTTCTTGTATTTAACTTTTAGTTTAATGTATTTTTTAAGTAATATTATTACAATAATAAAAAAATTAAGATACATTGTTCATCTAAAATATAAATTAAAAAACTACTAAGTAATAAACTTAGTAGTTTTCTTTTCTTTTTTCGTGAATTTCAATGGTGGAGACGAGGGGAGTCGAACCCCTGTCCGCAAGTCCTTTCCTCGTTGCTTCTACGTGTGTAGCCATCTGATTTAAAATCTCGTCTCATACATTGCCCAGTGGCAAGCCATGTACTTGACCAGTCCCAATTAGTCCGCTTTCGATCGAGACACCTCGAAAGTAGTACCCTGCATAGATGACGACCAGGCCTAGCCGGCAGGAGGGCTTAGGCGGGTCGAGCAGTCATTATGCTGCTAAAGCGTAATTATCGTTTGCGTTTATTTTAAAGTTCCCCAGTTTTTACGTGACCCAGAGTAACACGACACGCCGCCCCAAGTTCCAAACCCACGTCGAAACCTTTACGCCCCCGTGGTTAGATTTAATTATTGAGACTTACATTATCGCAAACTATTTTTCACCATTAACTATATTAATTTGTATGTATATATAATAAAACTTTTCAGTTTTAATATCAACATTATACTATTGGAACATAATCTAATATCTACCAGATAGTTCTCTTTCAATACGTCTATTAGCATCTTTTTTAGCTAAATCTTGACGCTTATCATATAGCTTCTTACCTTTAGCTAAAGCTAACTCTACTTTAACTTTACCATTCTTTAAATACATACTTAGTGGAATTAAAGAATATCCTTTTATAGTAGTAGCCCCTATAAGTTTTTTAATTTCATGTTTATGAAGTAATAATTTTCTATGTCTAAGAGGATCAACATTAAATCTGTTCCCTTGTTCATACGGACTTATATGAACTTGCTTTAAAAACACTTCACTATTATCAACAGATGCAAAACCATCTGATAAATTAACTTTACCTTGTCTTATAGATTTAACCTCAGTACCTTTTAGCTCGATACCACACTCATAAGTCTCTTCTATAAAGTATTCATGTCTAGCTTTTCTGTTAGTGGCTAAAACCTTAACACCTGCCATAATCTCACCTCTTACTACTTCATTATTATAAACTTTAATATACCATATATAACCAACATAGTCAACACTTCCACATTTAACTATAAGTTATATATTAAATATTGATTATAGTCTATTTATATATCTTATTATATTCATTATCCAATTTAAATATTACACTTTTATAATATCTTATATATTTTTATAAACCAGATATATTGTACAATATATTTCTTAAGATTATCCAGTATTTAATATTGTATTTATATATTAATATTTTTAATTCTTTATATTTTCTATATTAACTAAAAGTATATAAGGAGTTAAGATATGTTTGTTGATGTAGCACTTGAAGTACAGCCTTATCGTACTTCGTGTGAAAGAAACAATATATCTTAACTCCAAGGATACACCTATTCTTGATCTTCTATTTTTTCTAAAAGCTCAAAGTTTATTTCTTTAAAGTCAACATTTACACTATCAACTTTTATCTTAACAACATCTCCGATTTTAAACATCTTCTTAGTTCTTTCACCCAAGATAGTATAGCTTTCTTCATCAAATATATAATAATCATCTTTCATATCTGCAAGTCTAACTAAGCCTTCAACAGTATTATCTAATTCTATAAATAATCCGAATGAAGTAACACTAGAAACTATACCTATATACTCTTCTCCAACCTTATCTGCCATGTATCTAGATTTATAAATATCATGTACATCTCTTTCAGCAAGTTCAGCAGCTCTTTCTCTTTCTGATGATTGAGTAGAAGCATAATCAACTATTTGAGTTAACTGTTCTTGTCTCTTACTATTTAATTTATTGTTTAAGAATTCTTTTATAATTCTGTGTATTTGTAGGTCTGGATATCTTCTTATTGGCGAAGTAAAGTGAGAATAGTACTTAGCAGCTAATCCAAAGTGTCCTACACAATCTGGTGAATATCTAGCTTGCTTTAGTGAACGTAACATTATAGTACTTATAGCCTTCTCCTCTGTCTTACCATGTATATCTTTTATTATTGATTGTAATGCTTTTGGATGAACATTATCCATTTCACCTTTTATTAAATATCCAAATGTAGATATAAACTTATTAAGAGTTTCTATCTTTTCTGATGCTGGAGTTTCATGTATTCTATACACGAACGGTATGTTTAACCAGAAGAAATGCTCAGCTATCGTTTCATTACTAACTAGCATAAACTCTTCTATTATCTTGTTTGATATTCTTCTTTCATAAGGTTTTATATCAACAACATCACCATCTTTATTTAATATAATCTTAGCTTCTGGGAAGTCAAAGTCTATTGCTCCACGTTTAGACCTTCTTCTCATTAATATTCTTGCTAAGTCTTCTGCGTTATGGAATTCTTCAACTAAATTAGCGAAAGTCTTTTTAAGTTTTTCATCATCTTTTTCTAATATATCTGATACTTCTGTATAAGTCATTCTAGCTTTTGAATTTATAACAGTTTCTTTTATATCATACTTAACAACATCACCTTTATGGTCTATTTCCATAAATATTGATAGTGTAAGTTTATCTTCAAATGGATTTAAACTACAAACTCCATTTGAAAGAGTTTTAGGTAACATAGGTATAACTTTATCTACTAAGTAAACAGATGTTGCTCTTTTTAAGGCTTCTTTATCTAATTTACTTTTTTCTTTAACATAGTGAGTTACATCTGCTATATGGACTCCTAGCTTATAGTTTCCATTATCTAATTTTTCTATAGATATAGCATCATCTAAATCCTTAGCATCTTCTCCATCTATTGTGAAAGTTTTTAAATCTCTTATATCTAATCTTCTATCTATTTCTTCTTGTGGTATTTCCACAGCTACTTTTTCAGCTTCATCTAACACTTTTTTAGGGAATTCTTCTGGTAGTCCATGCTCTCTTATTACAGATGCAATTTCTACATACCTATCTCCTTTTTGACCTAGTACTTCGATTACCTTTCCTTCAGGTTTTCTATCTTCCACTGGCCATTGAGTTATTCTACAAACAACCTTATCATTTTCTTTAGCTCCATTAAAGAATTTTTTAGGTATGAATATATCTTTATTAAACTTCTTGTTGTCAGGAACAACGAATCCAAAGTTTTTAGAATCTTGGAAAGTTCCTACTACATCAGTTATAGCTCTTTCTATTATTTTAACTATTACACCTTCTGCTCTTTTCTCATCAGTAGCTGGTACAACTATCTCAGCCATAACTCTATCATTATGCATTGCACCATTTAAATTTTCAGCCGGTATAAATAAATCTTGTTTGTATTCTTCATCAGATTCAACAAATCCAAATCCTTTTCTATGTGAAACTAATTTACCTACAAAGTATCCCATATTTTTAGGAGATGCAAATTTTCCTTTTTTAGTTTTCATTAATACGCCTTCGTCAACCATTTCTTCTAGCATATTATAAAACATAGGTATCTCTGTATGATGTATATCAAATATCATAGCTAATTCCTCTTTTTTCAGAGGATTGTATGCTTCATCTGACACAAGTCCTAGTAATCTTTGTCTTAATTCTTCACCCATTTTGTGCCTCCTAATCAATCTATATTTAATGTGTTCTTTTATTCTATGCCTTTAACATGTATTTTTCCCATTTATTTTTATAACTTACAGTTATATTAACCATTTTTCAATTATACCACTAATATTATATTTGGTAAATTTTGATTTATATGTAATAAAAAAACAATTACGTATTTGCGTAATTGTTTTTATTATAAGTACTTTAGTCTCAATTATTTAATTAAAAGTAAAGCTATAGCATTTATAAAGAATAATATTGAAGTTATCTTAGTTAATCTACCTAAAAATGCTTCTTTACCTTTTGGCTTAAAGTATGCTTGGCTTCCTTCTCCACCAAATTGAGTTGGCACAGCACTTTTTGCATCTTGTGGTAATATACTAACTATTAAAATTATAGATAGTGCTACTTGTACTCCCATTAAAACATTAGCCATGGTTATCCTCCTAATTATTATCTCTCGTTATTGCATATAATTTAGTGTAGCACAATAACTTAGTGTATTCAAGGCAGTTAGCCAATTTTATCCTCTTATTAAAAAGAGCCTTAGCTCTACTAAGACTCTTTTTTGTTTATTTAATTACTTCTTTAAGTTGTAGAAAGACTTTAATCCACAGTATCTAGAAGTTTCACCTATCATTTCTTCTATTCTTAATAATTGGTTGTACTTAGCTACTCTATCAGTTCTTGATGGAGCACCAGTTTTTATTTGTCCAGCGTTTACAGCTACAGCTAAGTCAGCTATAGTAGTATCTTCTGTTTCTCCTGATCTATGAGATATAACTGCAGTGTATCCAGCTCTCTTAGCCATTTCTATAGCATCTAAAGTTTCAGTTATTGTTCCTATTTGGTTAACCTTAACTAATATAGAGTTTGCTACACCAGCTTCTATTCCTCTTTCTAATCTTTCAGTATTAGTAACAAATAAGTCATCTCCTACTAATTGTAACTTGTTTCCAAGTCTTTCAGTTAATAACTTCCATCCATCCCAATCTTCTTCATCTAAACCATCTTCTATAGTTATTATTGGGAAGTTGTTTGACCATTCTTCATATAAATCAACCATTTCAGCTGCAGTTAATTCTTTACCTTCTCCAGCTAAAACATATTTTTTAGTTTCTTTGTTGTACATTTCTGTAGCAGCAACATCTAATCCTAACATAACATCTTTTCCTGGCTCGTATCCAGCTTTAGATATAGCATCAACTATTAATTCTAATGCAGCTCTGTTTGATGATAAGTTTGGAGCGAATCCACCTTCATCACCTACACCACAAGCTAATCCATTATCAGCTAAAACTTTCTTTAAAGAGTGGAATACTTCTGCACCCATTCTTAAAGCTTCTCTGAATGAAGGAGCTCCTACTGGTAATATCATAAATTCTTGAACGTCTACGTTGTTATCAGCATGTTCTCCACCGTTTATTATGTTCATCATTGGAACTGGTAATTGCTTAGCATTTACTCCACCTATGTATTGGAATAATGGTAAACCTACTTCTTCAGCAGCAGCTCTAGCTACAGCCATAGAAACACCTAATATAGCATTTGCCCCTAATTTGCCTTTGTTTGGAGTTCCATCTAATTCTATTAATAATGCATCTATTCCTGGTTGGTCAGTTGCATCCATTCCTTCTAATTCTGGAGCTATTATTTCATTAACATTGTTAACAGCTTTTTCAGTACCTTTTCCTAAGTATCTGCTCTTATCCCCATCTCTTAATTCAACAGCTTC
>JAFOOW010000103.1 GCA_017425305.1 Peptostreptococcaceae bacterium
GAACATAAATTTGAATCTATTTATGCTGTTAAAAAGCATTTAATGGATGAAGCTGGATTGATTGCTTTAAAAGATGAAATATCGAAGCATCAAGAAGAAGATAAGAGTTTATCTATAAAAATAAAAGATATAAAAGATAAAATAGGTGAAAGATATATTAGTAAAGAAAGTTATGAAGAATTAACACATAGATTACAAGAGATTAAGTCTATATTAGAAAATATAGCTAGTGAAAAAGGAGCTAAACAATTACAACTTAAAAATCTTAAAGAAGCATTGGATAAAATATCAGATATAACAAAAGAATTTAAACTGGTTCAACAAAAGGTAGATTTGTTAGATGATTTAGACAAAGTTATACAAGGTAATAAATTAGTTGAATATGTTGCAACAAGTCAATTAAAATATATAGCTATAGAAGCTTCTAAAAGATTAAAAGATATAACTAAAGGAAGATATGCTCTAGAGATAGATTCAACTTTAAATTTTGTAATGAGAGATGACTTTAATGGTGGTATTAGAAGAAGTGTAGATACCTTATCAGGAGGAGAAACATTCTTAACTTCATTATCACTAGCTTTAGCATTATCATCTCAAATACAATTAAAAGGAAGTTCTCCATTAGAATTCTTCTTCCTAGATGAAGGATTTGGTTCACTAGATACAGAGTTATTAGACACTGTTATGGGTTCATTAGAAAGACTTCATAATGATAAATTAAGCGTAGGAATAATAACTCATGTAGAAGAATTAAAAAATAGAGTTCCGGTAAAACTAATCGTTAAACCTAGTGAAGCAGGAATAGGTTCTAAGGTGAAAATAGAATATAGTTAAAATTTATTAATATAAGTAATCCTAATGATGTATATCGTTAGGATTATTTTTTATAATAAAAAAATCCCTATACTCAAGGGGGAGTCGAGTATAGGGTGTTCATTAGGGGGAGAGATATGTGTATTTTCCGCTCGTATATTATTAGTATAACCAGCATTAAATTTTATATACATTTTATTAGAGTATTTTTTATAAATAAAAAAGCCATCTATACAAGGGGGATATAGATGGCTGATAAGGGGGATGAAATTATTTTCCGTTCTAATATATATTTAAGATATAAGAAAGATAAATAAATATCTTTCTTGATGTCATTATATGCATAAAAAGAAGTTGTGCTACTATCTTTCAACAGAATTATAAAATTTATTAATCAATAAGTAAATCTAAAATCTATATATTTATTAATATTTTGGAAATAATAGTATCAAATGAGTATTAGGTAGTGATGTTTCCAAAAAATATAAAACTATGATATAATAAAATATATAAGAGTAATTAAAAACAGGAGAGTGGTAAACATTGGATTCAACCGGTAGTATTGTTATTCAAATAGCATTATTAGTTGTATTACTTATAGGTTCTGGTTTCTTCTCAGCATCAGAAACATCTTTAATGTCTTTAAGTAAAATAAGAATAAGACATATGCAAGAGGAAAATGTAAAAGGAGCTAAATTAGTAAGTAAATTAACTGAAGATTCAAATAAACTTCTAAGTTCTATTTTAGTTGGAAATAATATTGTAAATATAGCAGCAACATCTATATCAACAGCATTATTTACAAGTTTAATTCCTGGAGCAAGTGGGGTTGCAGTAGCTACAGCATTAATGACAATATTAGTTTTAATATTTGGAGAAATAACTCCAAAGACTATAGCGTCTAATAATTCTGAAAAGGTAGCTATATTTGTATCTAAACCTATAAGAATAATAATAATAGTATTAAGTCCAGTAGTATGGGTATTTAACATTATTACTAACTTTATATTTAGAGTATTTGGTATAAAGACTAATATAGGTCAACCATATATAACAGAAGAAGAGTTAAAAACTATGGTTAATGTAAGCCATGAAGAAGGCGTTCTTGAAATAGAAGAAAGACAAATAATAAATAATGTATTCCAGTTTGGAGATATGCAAGCTAAAGAAGCTATGGTTCAAAGATTAGATATGGTATGTATAAATGTTGAAGAAAGTTATGAAGAAATAATCAAAAACTTTAAAATAGAACAATTTAGTAGAATGCCAGTTTATGAAGAATCAGTAGATGATATAATAGGCATAGTTAATATAAAAGATATAGTATTCTTAAGTGATGAAGAAATAGAAGCTTTTGATATAAGAAACTACACTAGAGAACCATTCTTTACATATGAGTTTAAGAAAATAACACAATTATTAGAAGAAATGAAAAAAGAAAAAAGTCAAATGGCTATAGTTGTAGATGAATATGGTGGAACAGCTGGTCTTATAACTATAGAAGACTTAGTAGAGCAAATAGTTGGCGATATAGAAGATGAATATGATGAAGAATATGACGAGATACAAGTAATAAAAGAAGATGAATATATAGTTGAAGGTAGTACAAAAATATCTGATGTTAATGAACTTATAGGTATAAATCTAGAATCAGAAGAGTTCGATTCAATAGGTGGATTTATAATAGGATATTTAAGAAGATTACCTGAAGAAGATGAAGTAATTGAAGTGGGAAATATAAAATTATGTATTGAAAGTTTAGACAAAAATAGAATTAAGAAAATAAGAGTTTATACATAAGGTGCTATAATAGCACCTTATTTTATTTAGGAAAAATTGATAATTAATAACTGTTAAATTATAATTAATATAAATACTTTTTTATAATATAGTAGTGAATATGCATATGTAAAAAGGGAAAATATAAAGAAATATAAATAAAAGGGAGGACTTTATAGTATGAAAGAAAATGTAACAAAAAGATTTTTAAAATATGTAACATTCGATACCACAGCAAATCCTAAGAATTCTAACTGTCCATCTAGTGAGGGTCAGAGGGTTTTTGCAAACTATTTAGTTGAAGAATTAAAATCATTAGGGTTAGAAGATGCACATGTTGATGAAAATAGCTATGTTATGGCAACTTTAAAAGGAAATGTAGATGGAGTTCCTACTGTAGGATTCATATCTCATTTAGATACAGCTCCAGATGTAACTGGAAAAGATGTTAAACCTAGAATAATAGAAAACTATGATGGTAAGGATATAGTTCTAAATAAAGAATTAAATATAATTACTAAAGTATCAGATTATCCTGAAATGGAGTTATTAA
>JAFOOW010000104.1 GCA_017425305.1 Peptostreptococcaceae bacterium
CGTTGAATGTCCAGAATCTGCAGAATTTAAGTACACAGTAGAAGCTTTAGAAGCTGCTATAACAGATAAAACTAAAGCAATAATATTAAATACACCAAACAACCCAACAGGTACAGCATATAATGAAGAAGATTTAAGAAAAATAGCTGATTTAGCAGTTAAGCATAATATATATGTTATATCAGATGAAATATATGAAAAATTATTATACGAAGGAACTCACGTAAGTATAGCTTCTTTCAATGATGAAATAAAAGATTTAACAATAGTTGTTAATGGAGTAGCTAAAGCTCACGCAATGACAGGATGGAGAATAGGATATACTGCTTCTAACAAGGAAATAGCAAAAGTAATGTCTAACTTCCAAAGTCATGCTACATCTAACCCTAACACAATAGCTCAATATGCAACAATAGAAGCACTTAACGGACCAGAAGATACTTTAAATGAAATGGTAAAAGCATTCAAAGAAAGAAGAGACTTCATGGTTGATAAGATAAACTCAATAGAAAACTTATCTTGCTTAAAGCCACAAGGAGCATTCTATGTAATGGTAAATATAAGTCAATTATTAGGTAAAACTATAGGTGGAAAAGTTATAGAAAACTCTATAGACTTAGCTGATTACTTATTAGATAACGCTAAGGTAGCAGTTGTTCCAGGTATAGGATTTGGAAATGACAACTATGTAAGACTTTCTTATGCAACATCTTTAGAAAATATAAAAGAAGGTTTAGATAGAATAGAAAAAGCTATAGCTTTATAATATGAAAGAGATTACTTCGGTAATCTCTTTTTTATATAAAAATATTCTATTATGTAGAATAAAATAAAATTATAGCGTATAATTATTTTTAGTTAGATTAATTAGAAAATATTGGGGGATTTATGAAAAAAGTAATAATAGGAACTACAGCCTCAATAGTAGTATTTTCATTATTTGGTTTGTACATATATAAAAGTAAAGATACTCATGCAGATGAATATATTAGTGTATATGAAGAAATAGAGAATATAGAAGAAGTTGTGGTTAATAAATTTGAAGATAAGAAAAGTGAATATATTGAAGGTGAAAAGCCATTATATGTAGATGGTATGATAGTAGTTAATAAGCAATATGGGCTTCCTAAAGATTTTAATCCTAGTGGAGGCAAAATAGAAAATGAAGTAATAGAAGCTTTTGAAGAAATGAAAGAAGCAGCTAAGAAAGATGGAATAACTATAAATATAAGAAGTGGATATAGAAGTTATAATACTCAAAAGCAATTATACAATGCTTTTGTAAGAAGGGATGGAGAGGAAGAAGCTAATAGATACTCTGCTAAACCAGGATTTAGTGAGCATCAAACTGGGTTAGCTATAGATATAACTAACCAATACACGAATAGATCTATAGGTTCGTGGTTTAATGATACACCTCAAGCTAAATGGCTATATGAAAATGCACATAAGTATGGATTTATATTAAGATATCCAGAAGGAAAAGAACATATAACTGGTTATAAATATGAATCTTGGCATTATAGATACATAGGAGTTGAACATAGTAAAAACTTCAATATGAAC
>JAFOOW010000105.1 GCA_017425305.1 Peptostreptococcaceae bacterium
ACTATATTTCATTATATTATCTACAAATACTTCTTTTTCTTTCATAGATAAATTCTTTTCATATTTATTATATATATCAATTAATACTTGTATATTCTTTCTACAATTTCTATTAAACTTTAGAGTATTATACAAAGCATTAGAATATTCATTTACATGATCTTTTGATATATTTTTATTATTGCAAATTTCATTTAATTTACAATAATTATTTATACTATAGCTTCTTAGTATCAATTCATGTTTATTATGAAATTTATTTATGTCTTCATTACTATTTTTAAAATCATTTATCATAAATATTTTAGTAAGAAATTCATCTCTTATAGAATAGTTTTTTAATCTTCCTTCATTCTCTATAGGCAAATGTCCTTTAGTATCTATAACTTCCTGAGCAAAAAATCCATTTCCACCTGAAGTTAAACTTGATTTTCCGCTTTTATGATAAATCTTTACATCTTTAATACCACAAGATGGAGATTTGCTTTTTAAGATAAATCCATCTACATCCTCTAATGAGGTTATATAGCTTTTTGAAAAATTTTTCATATTTTCTGTAAAATCTATATTTGTCTTAGGCTGTATTAATCTTTTATCATTATCATAATCAACCACTCTGATTGCTTCTCTAGGAGTTGATAATCCTATTTCAACTTCAGGACATACCGTGTAAAAATCTACATGTTCACCTAATAAATCAATTAATTTACTGCTAGATCCTTGACCATTGTACCTACAATTTTCAAATCCTAAACATTTACTGACTACTAACTTTGGACGCCTCATAAACATTTCTCCTATTTAAGATGTATTTTTTATAATAGTTTTATCTTATATTTTAATATTATACCTTGTTAAATTTTCAATACATAAAAAAAGTGAATGTATTATATTATACATTCACTTTATATTTATCTCTATTTAGCGTATTCGATTGCTCTTGTTTCTCTTATTATACTAACTTTTATTTGACCTGGATATTCAAGTTCATCTTCAATTCTCTTAGTCATATCTCTAGCTAATAAATGTATATTTTCATCATTTACAACTTCAGGTTTAACCATTATTCTTATTTCTCTACCTGCTTGTATAGCAAATGATTTATCTACACCTTCATATGAATTAGCTATTTCTTCAAGTTTTTCTAAACGTTTTATATAAGCTTCTAAAGTTTCACGTCTAGCTCCTGGTCTAGCTGCAGATATAGCATCTGCTGCTGTAACTAAAACAGCTTCTATTGTTTGTGGTTCATAATCTCCATGGTGAGTACTCATAGCATGAATTACTTCTTTAGATTCTTTATATCTTCTTAATAAATCCATACCTATTTCAACATGAGTTCCTTCCATTTCATGGTCAACAGCTTTACCTATATCATGAAGTAAACCAGCTCTCTTAGCAAGTTTAACATCTGCACCTATTTCAGCTGCCATTATACCAGCTATATGAGCAACTTCTATAGAATGTTTAAGTACATTTTGCCCATAACTAGTTCTATAATTTAATCTTCCTAAAAGTCTTACTAACTCAGGATGTAAACCATGTACTCCAGTTTCAAAAGTAGCTTGCTCCCCAAACTCTTTTATCATTGTTTCTACTTCTTTTTTAGCTTTTTCTACCATTTCTTCTATTCTAGCAGGGTGTATTCTACCATCTGCTATAAGCTTTTCAAGTGCAATTCTTGCAACTTCTCTTCTTATAGGATCAAATCCTGATAATATAACCGCTTCTGGAGTATCGTCTATTATTAAATCTATACCTGTAAGAGTTTCTAACGTTCTTATGTTTCTACCTTCTCTACCTATGATTCTTCCCTTCATTTCATCATTAGGTAGATTAACTACTGTAACTGTAGTTTCTGCAACATGATCTGCTGCACATTTTTGAATAGCATATCCTATTATTTCTCTAGATTTCTTATCTGCTTCTTCTTTAGCTTGCGACTCGATTTCCTTTATCATAATAGACATTTCACGTCTTACATCTCTTTCTGCATTTGTTAATATTATCTCCTTAGCTTTATCAGAAGTTATTCCAGAGATATTTTCAAGTTTTTCTAATTGTTGAGCTTTTATAGCTTCTACTTGCTCTTCTTTTTTTTCAACTTTTTTAAGTTTATCATTAAGAACAGACTCTTTGTTTTCTAAAGTTTGAAGTTTCTTATCTAAAACTTCTTCCTTTTGAATTATTCTTTTTTCGAATTTTTGTACTTCTAATCTTCTTTCTTTGTTTTCTTTTTCAGCTTCACTTCTCCACTTATGGATTTCTTCTTTAGCTTCTAATAATTTTTCTTTTTGTAGTGTTTCTGCATCTCTCTCTGCTTTATCTACTATATCCTTAGCTATCTTATCAGCTTGTCCGATTTTTGCTTCAGATATGTTCTTTCTTACAAAATAACCAGCTATAATACCCACAAATATTCCCAATAAAGCTCCTACTATTGCCGCCGTCACTATGACATCCACCTCCTTTGTTAATCTCAACCGTCAAATTCGCTCTTTAACATTTTAAATTACAAAATTAAATAAGAATATTTCATTCCTATTTAATTTTATAATTTTTTCTATTCTGTGTCAAGTTAATAGGAGGTATCTAGCTTATTATTCTCCAATATTTTCTAAAGAATCTTCATTTTCTTGAGCATTTTCTCTATTTTGATCTAATTTATAGTGTTTTCTAACTAAATCTTCTACTTCTTCAGCTAAATCAGGATTGTCCATTAAGAATTTCTTAACATTTTCTCTACCTTGACCTAACTTCATATCATTGTAGCTATACCATGCTCCAGACTTCTTAATTATATCTACATCTGCTGCTATGTCTAATAAATCTCCTACTTTTGATATCCCTTCTCCGTACATTATATCAAATTCACATTGCTTAAATGGAGGCGCAACTTTATTCTTAACTACTTTAACTCTAGTTCTACTTCCCATAACTTTATCGCCTTGCTTTATAGTATCTATTTTTCTAACATCTAATCTTACAGATGAGTAGAACTTAAGAGCACGTCCTCCAGTTGTTGTTTCTGGGTTACCAAACATTATACCAACTTTTTCTCTTAACTGGTTTATAAATATTGCAACACAGTTAGATTTCTTTATTGAACCTGTTAACTTTCTTAAAGCTTGAGACATTAATCTTGCTTGAAGACCTACGTGAGAGTCTCCCATATCTCCTTCTATTTCAGCTTTAGGAACTAATGCTGCAACTGAGTCAACTACTATTATATCTATAGCACCACTTCTTATAAGTGCTTCAGTTATCTCTAGTGCTTGTTCTCCTGTATCTGGTTGTGAAACTATTAAGTTATCCACATCTACACCTAATGCTTTTGCATATATTGGGTCTAAAGCATGTTCTGCATCTATGAATGCTGCTATACCACCTTGCTTTTGAGCTTCTGCTATTGCATGTAATGTAACTGTTGTCTTACCTGAAGATTCTGGTCCGTATATTTCTACTATTCTTCCTTTAGGAAGTCCACCTATACCTACTGCTATGTCTAATCCTATAGAACCTGTTGGTATAACATCTATAGCCATAGAGCCAGCTTCTCCTAATTTCATAACAGATCCCTTACCAAAATCTTTTTCTATTTGACTTAAGGCTGAATTAAGTGCTTTTAATTTTTCATCTTGTATTCCTGACATATATAATACCTTCCCTTCATTAACCATATATATTATTTAAAACAATCTAATTGTATTTTTTCAAACATTTGTTCTATTCATATTATATATGTAAATATGCTTAAAGTCAATGTTAATACAATAATATTATTAACTTTACACGCATTTTTTTATACATATTTTACCACAATATTAAATTTCATAGAACTTATTTTATCGACACAAAAAAGCTTTGAAATATAGTATATAACTATTTCAAAGCTTTTTATTATATTTATTTACTTTCCATAAATAGGTGTTTATTTTTATATAAGTATTCCCATCCTGAATAAAGAGTAAGCAATGTAGCTATTAATATCATTATTTGACCTAAAGTTAAAAGTAATGATATTTGAGTTTGAGCTGCTAATAATAGTATTATTATAGCTAGCATTTGAGTAATAGTCTTTAACTTTCCACCACCACTAGCTGCTATAACTTTTCCATCTGCAGCCGCTATTGCTCTTAATATACTTACAGTAAGTTCTCTTGCTACTATTATAAATACCATCCACGCTGCTACTAACTTAAATTCAATCATACTAGTTAATGCAGCTATTACTAATAATTTATCTGCAAGTGGGTCCATAAATTTTCCAAAGTCAGTTACTAGATTGTATTTTCTAGCAATATGACCATCCATAGCATCTGTTATTGATGCTACTATAAATATTATACAAGCTATTAAAAATTTACTTGGTATATTCATCATCATAACAATAATGAATACTGGTATTAGAAATATCCTAAATAAAGTTAATTTATTAGGCAAGTTCATTAATTACATCCCCCATCAAATCGTACTCTAAAGCTTTATCTATTTTTACTTTTACAAAATCCCCTGGCTCAAGTTGATTTTCAGATTTAACATATACTATACTATCTATTTCTTCTGCATCTCCTTGAGTTCTTCCTATATATACCTTATCTTCTATTTGTTCTTCTATTAAAACTTCATATTCATTTCCTATTTTTTTAGAGTTTAACTCTTCTGATATACCTTGTTGAACTAACATAAGTTCATCTCTTCTTCTTAGTTTTACTTCTTCTTCTAAGTGGTTAGGTAATTTGTCTGCAGCTGTATCTTCTTCTCTAGAATAAGCAAACGCACCTAATCTATCGAATTTAATCTCTTTAGCAAACTCAATAACTTCTTTGAAGTCTTCATCTGTTTCACCTGGGAACCCTACTATTATAGTAGTTCTAAGTGTAGCATCTGGTAAGTAGCTTCTTATCATTTCTACCTTAGCTCTAATATCTTCTTTAGTTGTGTGTCTGTTCATTAGCTTTAATATTCTATTACTTGCATGTTGTATAGGCATATCGAAGTAGTTGCATATATTATCATACTTCTTCATAACTTTTACAAGTTCTTCTGTTATAGATTCTGGATATGAGTACATTATTCTTATCCACTTTATACCTTCTATTTGAGCTAATTCTTCTAATAATTCTGGAAGTTTAACTTCTCCGTATAAATCAAATCCATACTTAGTAGTATCTTGTGCTATTACAACAAGTTCTTTAACACCCTTAGCTGCTAAGTCTTTAGCTTCCTTAACTATATCTTCTATTTTTCTACTTCTGTACTTACCTCTTAATTTAGGTATTATACAATAAGTACAATGGTTGTCACAACCTTCACCTATTTTTAAGTAAGCCATATAATCAGGAGTTGTTACATATCTTGGAAGATCTTCATTGTAAGCAAATTCTATATCATTTAAGCTTACTATATTGTTTTCTTTTTCAAGATTAGCTATTATTTCATCTATTTGTTGGTAACTTCCTGTACCTACTATTGCATCTATTTCTGGTATTTCTTCTTTTAATTCATTTGCATATCTTTGAGCTAAGCATCCTGTAACTATAAGTAACTTTAAGTTTCCAGTTTCTTTTAGCTGTGCAAGGTCAAGTATAGTATCTATAGATTCTTGCTTAGCTGATTCTATAAATCCACATGTATTTACTAATATTATATCAGCTTCTTCAAAATCTCCTACTAACTTGTATCCTTTTCTATTTAAAATTCCCATCATTATTTCTGCATCTACTAAGTTCTTTGAGCATCCTAATGATTCTAGTGCTATTTTTAACATTTTATTTTGCTCCTTCCATTGTTGCTTTGTGAAAATTCATTAGTTCTTCTACACATGTTTTCATATTATCACAATTTAAAACTTTATTGTACTTATATTTTTGTACAGAATGTCCATATAATGCATCATAATAATCTACTAAGTAGTATTCTATAACTTCTTCATATTTACCTTCATTGAATAAGTTTATGAAATTATCTACAGTTTCATTACCTAATCTTTTTCTAAACTTATTTATACAATCTATTATAGCTTCAGGTTTTTTCTTATCTGTATATACGTAATCTCTACAAAGTCTATCTACTCTAGACTTAACACTAGATTCTAATAATATGTGATATCCATCTCTAATAATTCCATCATAAATTTCATTTGGAACATTAACATGTCCTACTCTTTTACTTTCACTTTCTATAAATATATAGTTAGTTTTAGAGAAAAATAACTTTTCAAATATTTTAGTTTCAAATTTTTTTTGAGATGGTGGTTTTTCATCAAACATAATAAATCCAAAAGTAGAACCACTATTTTTAGCTATTCCTTCTAAGTCTATTATATCTAGTCCATTTTCTTCTAACATTAATAATGCATCTGTTTTTCCAACTCCTGTTAATCCATGAACTACTATAAAGTGTTTTTCATTCATAACAGTTTTAAAATAATCTAAAACATAATTTCTATATGCTTTATATCCACCTTCTAGTTGATATACATCTACTCCTAATGTAGAAACAAGGCTTACAATACTTCCACTTCTCATTCCACCTCTAGCACAATATATAACTATATTGTCATACTCATTTGATAGTTTAAAAACTTCTGAGTATAT
>JAFOOW010000106.1 GCA_017425305.1 Peptostreptococcaceae bacterium
CCGTAAGAAGCCCATACAGTAACAGAAACTAATATGTTACATAATATACCAGAAGCTAATGCAGGCCAGAATGCTATTCCAGCTTTACCAAGTGCAGTTTTTAATACCACACCACCGTATAATCCATTACTCCAGTCAAATACACCTGAAGCGTAAACTAACCAAGCTATAAATAAAGAACCTAATAAGTTACCAGTCCAAACTAAAGCCCAGTTTTTAGCAGCTTGTCCCCAAGTAACTTCTTTCTTTAATGCAGCTAATGTTATAAGTATATTTCCTGTAAATAAATCAGCACCAGCTATTAATACGAACATAAGACCAGCTGGGAACATAAGTCCTGCAACCATTTTACCTAATCCGTAAGTATCAGGATTAGCTAATAAGTTATAAGATGCAGCAACTGAACCTAATGCACCTAAAGCTATGAACATACCAGCTAAGAATGCAGATACTAAAACTTTTTTAGCTGGAGTAGTAGCTTTTTTAACACCAGCACTTACTGTATACTCAGCTATTTCAGCTGGTATAAGCATTTTTTTATCACTCATTGATAATTCCTCCTATAAATAAATTTTTTATTTTATCCGTTATTGACAACTTAAACAATTATACAACAAAATTCATATTTTGTATACAATAAACTACATATAAAAATAATGGAAATACAAACGTTTTTTAGTTAATATAAGGGCTTTTATATTGTTATTTTTTTTTTAATACATTATTATAGTACTATGCATAAATATAATCTATATAATTATATAGATTATGAATAATTAGCATTGTCTAGGAGGAAATATAATGAATAAGGAATTTATATACAATAGTTTATTAAATATATTAAATAAAGAAGACATATTAATAGATGAACCAATGTCAAAACATATATCTTTTAGAGTTGGAGGACCAGCTGATATATTAGTAAAGCCAAGTAGTGAAGATCAAATAAAAGATATATTAACTTTTGCTAAGAAAGAAAATATACCTTACTTAATAATAGGTAATGGTTCAAACTTATTAGTAAGAGATGGTGGTATAAGAGGAATAGTTATAAAGATAGCTGAAAACTTCAATGACTTTTCTATAGAAGGGACTACTGTTACAGCTCAATCAGGAGCAATGCTTTCATTTATGGGTAAGGCTATAATGAGAAACAACTTAACTGGATTTGAATTTGCGGCAGGAATACCAGGTACATTAGGTGGAGCTATAGCTATGAATGCAGGAGCTTATGGTGGAGAAATGAAGGATATTGTTAAGTCTGTAAGATTAATAGATTCTCAAGGAAATATAGTTGAATTAAGTAATGAAGAAATGCAATTTGCTTATAGAAAAAGTATATTAAGCAAAGAAGAATACATAGTTCTTTCAGCAGTGATGGAATTAAAAGAAGGTAACTATGAGGAAATAAGAGATATAATGAAGGATTTAACTAATAAAAGAGTAACTAAACAACCTTTAAATCTACCAAGTGCAGGAAGTACTTTCAAAAGACCAGAAGGATATTTTGCAGCTAAATTAATAGAAGATTGTGGATTAAAAGGGTTAACTTTAAGAGGAGCTCAAGTTTCAGATAAGCATTGTGGTTTTGTTGTTAATTTAGGAGGAGCTCAAGCTAAAGATATATTAGATTTAATATATGTAGTAAAAAGTACAGTTTACTCTAAATTTGGAGTTATGTTAGAAGAGGAAGTAAAAATACTAGGAGAGGAATAAGCTTATGGATATATTAGCTGATTATCATACTCATACTATATATAGTCATGGAAAAGGAACTATTGAAGACAATGTAAAAGTTGCTATATCTAAAAATATAAAGAAGATTGGTATATCAGACCATGGATATAAACATATGACATATGGTGTGAAATACGATAAGATAGCAACTATGAGGGAAGAGATAGATAAACTTAATGAAAAATATAAAGAAATAGAAATATTATTAGGGATGGAATGTAATATACTAGATAATAAAGGAAATATAGATATGGATGATAATATATCTAATATGTTAGATTATGTTATGGCTGGATATCATTTTGGATCTATGCCATCATCTCCAAAAAGTTTATTTAATCATACATTTAATTATTTAAAATTTAAAAACTTTACTAAAGAATACAATACTAATGCAGTTATAAATGCTATGAAAAATAACGATATATTTATAATTACTCACCCTGGTGATAAAGGTGATGTATATATAGAAGAAGTTGCTAAAGTAGCAGTAAAAACTAATACTTATTTAGAAATAAATTCTCATCATGGATATTTAAATTGTGAACAATTAAATTTAATAAAAAATACAGGTGTTGAATTTGTTATAGGCTCAGATGCACATAGACCTGAGCATATAGGTAACTTTGAAAAAGCTATAAAAATAGCTAAAGAAGCTAGTATTGATTTTAATAGAATAAAAAATATTAAACTATAAAGAGGAAATAAACTATGAAATTTGTAATAGTAACAGGATTATCTGGTTCAGGTAAAAGTGAAGCTATGAAGTCACTAGAAGATATGGGATTTTATTGTGTAGATAATTTACCACCAACACTTATAACTAAGTTTGCAGAGCTTTGTCATCAAGGAAGTTCTAATGTAGACAAAGTTGCTTTAGGAATAGACATTAGAGGTAGAGAATTCTTTGAAACTTTACACGAAAGTTTAAGTTACTTAGAAAAAGAAAATTATAAATATGAAGTTTTATTCCTAGATTGTGCAGATGATATTTTAGTAAAAAGATATAAAATGACAAGAAGAAATCATCCATTAGCTAAAGATACTCAGATAACAGAGGGTATTAAAGAAGAAAGAGAAGTATTAAAGACTTTAAGAGATAAAGCTAAAAGTATAATTGATACTAGTAATATGAAACCGAAAGATTTAAAAGAAGAAATAAGAAGATTATATATAGAGGGAGAAGATAGTCCAAAACTAACTATATCTGTAGTATCATTTGGGTTTAAACATGGTATTCCAATAGATGCTGATTTAGTATTTGATGTTAGATTTTTGCCAAATCCATATTACTTAGAAGAACTAAGACCAAAAACAGGAGAAGATCAAGATGTAAGAGATTATGTTATGAACTCAGATGTTAGTAGAGAATTCTTCAAAAAGTTAGAGGATATGGTTAGCTTCTTAATACCACATTATATAGAAGAAGGAAAAAATCATTTAGTTATAGCTATTGGATGTACAGGAGGTCGTCATAGATCTGTTACTATATCTAACCTTATATATGATGAATTAATAAAGAAAGGGTATAGAGTTGTAAAGAAACATAGAGATTACACTCTAAGATAAGATAGGATAGGGAATATGACTTCAATGGTAATGTTTATAGGAATATTAGGATGGTTAAGTTTAATAATAGCTATCTTCATATATTTAAAGATAGAAAAAGATAAAAAAGTAATAAAAAAGACTGATTTTGAATTTAATAATGAAAAACCTAAGGTTGTAGTTATTGGTGGAGGAACAGGTCAATCAGTTTTTTTAAGGGGATTAAAGCATTATACACCTAACATAACTGCAGTAGTTACTGTAGCTGATGATGGAGGAGGTTCTGGTATTCTCAGAGAAGATTTAGGAATGTTACCTCCAGGTGATATAAGAAACTGTTTGCTAGCATTAGCTAATATAGAACCTACAATGGATGAGGTTATGAAATATAGATTTACAGAAGGTGCCCTTAAAGGACAAAGCTTTGGAAATTTATTTATAGCTGCAATGAATGGACTATATGGAAATTTTGAAACAGCAGTATATAAAATGAGTGAGATATTTGCAATTACAGGAAGAGTTTTACCAGTAACTTTAGAAGATATAACCTTAGTTGCAAACTTGAAAAATGGAAACTTAGTAAAAGGAGAATCTACTATACCTAAAGAAGTTAAACTTCAAAATAGTTCTATAGAAAGTGTTCATTTAGAACCAAAGAATGTAGAACCATTAGAAGAAGTCTTAAATTCTATAAATAATGCAGATGCAATTGTTATAGGACCTGGAAGTCTATACACTAGTATAATGCCTAACTTACTTGTAAATGGTGTTGTAGAAGCTATAAAAAAATCTAAAGCTCCTAAAATATATATATCGAATATAATGACACAACCAGGTGAGACAGATAACTACGATGTGTTAAGTCATGTAGAAGCTATAAATAAACACTGTGGAGAGTGCATTATAGATACTGTAATATTAAATAATGAAGTTCTTCCTGGAGGAATAGTTGATATATATGCTAAGGATGGAGCAAAACAAGTATTACTTAATAAAAAACAAAAACAAAGACTAGAGTATATGGGGATAAAAACTATAGAATGTAATTTAGTAGAAATAAAAAATAATTATATCAGACATGATGCAGATTACATATCAAATATAGTTGTTAACTTGGCACTAAAGTCATAATTATGATAATTAGAAGTAAAAAAGGATTTTAAAGATTTATGTAGAAATCCTTATTATTATGTTAGTTTTAAGGAGTGAACATCAATGAGAGAAGAGGTTAGTGCCGGGGGTGTAGTATTGTTTGGAAATGCCGTACTCTTGTTAAGAAAGTTCAACGGAGATTGGGTATTACCCAAAGGTAAAGTTGAAGTTGGAGAAGATAGACAAGATGCAGCCCTCAGAGAAGTTTTAGAAGAAACAGGAGTTAAAGCAGATATATTAAAATACTTAGGTGAGATACATTATACTTTTAAAGAAAATTGGGACGAAAACAGAGCTGTTCATAAAACGGTTTTTTGGTACTTAATGAAAGCTAGAAGTATGGATACTATTCCTCAAAAAGAGGAAGGATTTATAGATGCTAAGTTTATACATTTAGATAGAGTTGTTGATTTAGCTAGATATGACGATGAAAAAGAAATCATAAAAGTAGCTTTAGATGAAATAAAAAAGAGAATAAAAAAGAATTAACTATAGGTGATAAAATATGTCTTTTTCAGCAGAAACAAAAAATGAATTAGCTAGGATTTTTTCAGAAAATGAGTGTTGTAATATAACGGAACTATCAGCAATAGTAAGGCTAGCAGGTAGTATACAAATTGCTGGGTATAAAAAGCTTAATTTAAAAATAACCACAGAACTGAATTCAACGGCTAGAAAAGTTTTTAAGCTACTAAAAAATACATTTGGAATAAACACTGAAATATCAGTGAACAAAAACCAAATGTTAAAAAGAAACAATAGCTACGTACTTCTAATTACTAGTGAAATGGGAGCTGAAAAACTATTGAGAGACTTAGGAATATTAGATCAAGAAGAAGGTTTCTTTACAATGAATAAAGTTCCAACACATTTAATTAGACATAATGAGTGTGTGAAATCATTTATAAGAGGAGCACTTCTAGGTGGAGGGTCTATAAGTGATCCAGAGAAAAATTATCATTTAGAGTTTGTTACTAATAATGAAGACTTTGCAGAGTCATTAAAAAATCTTATAAATTCTTTAGGATTTAATTCTAAGACTGTATCTAGAAAAAATAACCATGTAGTATATTTAAAAGAGAGTGACCAAATTTCAGATTTACTGAATATTATAGGTGCACACCAAGCTTTACTTAGCTTAGAAAGTACTAAAATAGTTAAAGAAATGAGAAATAATGTAAATCGAATTGTTAATTGTGAAACAGCTAATTTATCAAAAACAGTTAATGCGGCTGTGAGACAAATTGAGAATATAAAATATATCGAAGAAAAAGTTGGATTTGGTTATTTACCAGATAATTTAAGAGAAATAGCCTTATTAAGAGTAGAAAATGAAGACTTAACTTTAAAAGAGCTAGGGGAAATGGCAGTGCCACAGTTAAGTAAGTCGGCAGTAAACCACAGATTAAGAAAAATAGAACAAATTGCAGAAGAATTAAGAGAAAAATATAATTAAGAGGCTTTGTAAGCCTCTTTTTTGTATTTTTTGATTAACTTATATTTATTGTGGTAAAATTATGTTTATAAATAGGAGGTGAGGTCTATGAACAAAGATTTCGTTCATTTACATGTTCACACAGAATATAGTTTATTAGACGGATTTGCACGAATAAAAAAATTAGTAAGTAGAGCAAAAGAATTAAATATGAGTGCTATAGCTATAACAGACCATGGTTGTATGTTTGGTGCTATAGATTTCTTTAAAGTAGCTAAAAAAGAAGGTATAAAGCCTATAATAGGTTGTGAAGTGTATACTGCACCTAGATCTATGAAGGATAAAGACCCTAATTATGATAAATCGCAAGGACACTTAATTTTACTTGCGAAGAATATGACCGGATATCAAAATCTTATAAAGTTAGTATCGAAAGCATATGTAGATGGATTTTATTATAAACCTAGAATTGATATAGAAGAACTTAGTAAACATAGTGAGGGAATTATAGCTTTATCTGCTTGTTTAGCAGGAGATGTATCTCAAGCTATTATGAATAGAAATTATGAAAAAGCTAAATCAATAGCTTTAAAATATAAAGAAATTTTTGGGGAAGAAAATTATTATTTAGAAATACAAGATCATAATCTTCCAGAACAAAAAGAAGTAAATAGAGAATTATTAAAACTATCTAAAGATATAGATGTACCATTAGTAGCTACTAATGACTTACATTATGTAAATAAAGAAGATTCTAAAATACATGATATATTAATGTGTATACAAATGGGTAAAACAGTAGATGACCCAACTAGAATGAGATTTGGTAGTGATGAATTTTATTTAAAATCAAGAAAAGAAATGGAAGAATTATTCCCTTATGCAGAAGAAGCTTTAGACAATACTGTTAAAATAGCTGAAATGTGTAATGTTGAGTTTGACTTTGATACAATACATTTACCTAAGTATGATGTTCCAAATGGATATACTCCAGCTGAATATTTAAGAATGTTATGTTTTAAAGGACTAGAAGAAAGATACGGTAAACCATCTGATGAGGTTGTAGAAAGGCTAAACTACGAATTAGGCGTAATTGAAAAGATGGGTTATGTAGAGTATTTCCTTATAACATGGGACTTTATAAACTTCTCTAGAGAAAATAACATAATGGTAGGACCGGGAAGAGGTAGTGCAGCTGGTTCTATAGTTGCATATACACTATATATAACAGATATAGACCCAATTAAGTACTCACTACTATTTGAGAGATTCCTAAATCCAGAACGTATATCGATGCCCGATATAGATATAGATTTCTGCTATGAGAGAAGAGAAGAAGTTATAGATTATGTAAAGAGAAAATATGGTGAAGACCATGTTGCTCAAATTATAACTTTTGGAACAATGGGAGCAAAAGCTGCTATTAGAGATGTTGGTAGGGTTTTAGATATTGGATACAACAAAGTAGATAGAATAGCGAAAGAAATACCATTTGCATTAGGTATGACTATAGATAAAGCATTAGATACTAATCCTACACTTAGACAAATGTATGAAGAAGATAATGAAACAAAGGAAATTATAGATGTATCAAGACAAATAGAAGGTATGCTAAGACATGCATCTACACATGCTGCAGGTGTTGTTATATCTAAAAATCCAGTAGATGAATATGTACCTTTATACAAACATCAAGATGCTATAACAACTCAGTTTACAATGACAACTTTAGAAGAATTAGGACTTTTAAAGATGGATTTCTTAGGTTTAAGAACTCTTACGGTAATAAGAGATGCTCTTGATTTAATAGAAAAAAAATATGGTAGAAAAATAGATTTTTCTAAAATGGAATATGATGACCCTAAAGTATATGAATTATTATCATCTGGTAATACATTAGGTGTATTCCAGTTAGAAAGTGGTGGTATGAGAAGTTTCATGAAGCAACTAAAACCAGATAATTTTGAGGATATAGTTGCGGGTATATCTCTTTATAGACCAGGACCTATGGATTCTATACCAACATATATAAATAACAAGAATAACCCAGATGATGTAACATACTTACATGAAAGTCTAAAACCTATAATGGAAGTTACTTATGGATGCTTAGTTTATCAGGAGCAAGTAATGCAGGTAGTTAGAGATTTAGGTGGATATAGCTATGGACGTAGTGATTTAGTTAGAAGAGCTATGGGTAAAAAGAAAATGGATGTCATGGAAGAAGAAAGACAATATTTCATACATGGTAAATATGATGATGAAGGAAACTTAGAAATCTCAGGTTGTGTAAGAAATGGAGTTTCAGAAGAAATAGGAAATAAAATATTTGATGACATGATAGACTTTGCTAAATATGCTTTCAACAAAAGTCATGCGGCTGCATATGGAGTTTTAGCATATGAAACAGCATACTTAAAAGCTCATTATCCAGTAGAGTTTATGGCAGCACTTATAACTAGTGTAATGGGTAATACAGATAAAGTTGTAGAATATATAAGAGAATGTAATGCGTTAAAAATAGAAGTTCTTAAACCAGATATAAATAAAAGTTTTACAAAGTTTTCTGTTGAAGGAAACAACATAAGATTTGGATTAGCTGCAGTTAAAAATGTAGGTGTAAATGTTTTAAATAATATAATTGCAGAAAGAGAAGCTAATGGAGAATTTATTGATTTTAATGACTTCTGTAAAAGGCTAGACTCAAAAGATTTAAATAAACGTATTATAGAAAGTTTAATAAAATGTGGAGCCTTTGACAGTATAAGTGAAAATAGGGCTAGTTTAATGACTGGTTACGAAAAGTTACTTGAAAGTATTTCTATGGATAGAAAGAAAAACTTAGCAGGTCAAATGTCTTTATTTGATGGATTTGGAATGGATGAATCTATAAATGACAGTATGCAAAGTATGTATACATTACCAGTTGTAAAAGAATTTGAGGAAAAAGAAAGATTATATCTAGAAAAAGAAGTATTAGGAATGTATGTAAGTGGACATCCATTATCTCAATATAAAGATAAATTAAAGAAAAATACAAGTATGAATAATGCTGACTTAACAGATATAAAAGAAGACTATATATCTTATTTAAATCTGAATGAAAAAGAAGTCACTATGGGTGGAATGGTTCTTACAAAAACAATAAGAACAACTAAGCGAAATGACTTAATGGCTATAATAGAATTAGAAGACTTATATGGAATAATAGAAGTTATAGTATTCCCACAGGTGCTTCAAAAGTATAGTCATATATTACAGGAAGATAAAATAATATATGTAGAAGGAAGATTAAGTATAAAAGAAGATGAAAATGCAAAACTTATAGCTAGAGAAATTAAAGATATAAGCGATGATAGTCATTTAGATAGTGGAAAAAATCCTACTTTATATTTAAAAATAAGCTCTATAGATGATCGATATTTAGTTAATAAATTAATATCAGTTGTATCTAAACATACTGGGAATAATGATGTTTATGTATACGCTGAAAATATTAAGAAAATGTATAAATGGAGCCATGTAAAAGTAAACATAAATGAGCAATTAATTAATGAATTAGAACAAATATTATCAAAAGAAAATATAAAGGTAAAAGTTTAAAATATTTAATATAATAATATGTAAAAAGGTAGCGAAATTATGTTATAATAACAAAAAATGGATAATTTCGCTTCTATTTTAATTTTTTTTATTTAACTGGGATGAAAAAACAACATAGGGACATAAAAAGACCCTATGTTATGGGTATAAAATATATAAATATATAGAGGAGGTAAGGTGGATGAAAACTATAGGTATACTAACTAGTGGAGGAGATGCACCAGGGATGAATGCAGC
>JAFOOW010000001.1 GCA_017425305.1 Peptostreptococcaceae bacterium
ATTCTTTATATATTTAGCCAGGCTTTCTATGTAATTATCACTTGAATTTGTTATGTATTCATTATCTATACTTTTAAGGAATTTTATATTTCTATATCCTAAAATCGAATCTATAATTCCTATTTTAGTAATTTTATCATCTAAATCTATAGATACCGTTCTTTTTATAAGATTATTGTTCAACATCTCCTTGTTCCCCTTTTGTATCTGTATTAGTTTCTGTACTTTGTTTTTTATCTATATTTTTAGGATAAAATACTTTGTCATCAACATCTATTATTATATTGCCATCATTTACTTTTAAATTAAATTTTTTATTTCCTGATATGCTCTGAACTATTGGGTTCGATTCTAAGTATCCCCACTCAACTAGCTTACTTATTTGTTCTGCTTCATCAGCACTTTTCCCATCATTAAGAGCTAATTTAACTGCAGTAGCAATATTACTTGCTGTTATATAATCTGAATTTTCCTTACTACTCTTACCTACATCTACATATTTTACAAGTGCAATACTAGACAATGCACCTAATATTGCTACTACCATTACTAATTCGATTAGTGTGAATCCTCTTCTTTTTTTCATATAACTTACTCCTTTTTATTAATAGTTTTTAAAATACTTTTATTGCATCAAACATAGGTGTCATCATAGATATAACAATTATACCTATAATAAGTCCCATAATAACTATAATCATAGGCTCAATTAGTTTAACTATTTTTTGTATTAAATTATCTACATTGCTTTCATAATTAACCATAATATTATATAAACATGTGTCAATATTACCTGTTTCTTCTCCTGAAGATATCATTGATATAAAAACACTTGGGAATACCCCTGATTGCTCTAGCGATTCTGATATAGAGTAACCTTTTTCTAAAGCTTCTTTAGATATAAATAGTTTTTTATACATGAATTTATTTGAAATTACATGAGATGATATTTCTAATGATTCAGTTATAATAATTCCACTTTTTATTAGTGTGTAAAATGATCTACTAAATTTATTAACTTCTATTGCTTGTACAATATTTTTAATAGGTTTAATTTTAAATATACTTTTTTCTATAATTAGTTGTATTTCTTCATTTTTATAAATGTATTTAAGTAAAAGTATATTAAATATAACTATAACTAATATTAGCTCAATTAAGTAAGTTCTTATGAACCTTGAACTTTCAATAAGTATCTTTGTAGTTAGTGGTATATTAATGTTATTTCCACTAAATATTAATTCAAATTTAGGAACTACATATACAATCATAAATAAAATCACAAAAAAAGTTACTGCCATTAATAATACTGGATATAACATAGCAGATTTTAGTTTCTGTTTAAATTCATGTTCTTTTTTATAGTAGTTAGATAGACTATAAAATATTTCATCTATATTACCACTCATTTCACCTGCTTTTATCATGTTAATAAAAAATTTATTAAACATATTTGTTTTCTCAAATGATACAGCTATAGAGTTTCCTTCTTTCAAGTTGTAATCTATACTATCTAAAGTTGATTTGATTTTTGAATTGCAATTAGATTTTATATTATTTAATGATTTGGTTATTCCACAGCCTGATGAAATTAGCATTCCGAGTTGTTGACATAAATCAGACAAGTCTTTTTGTTTGATTTTTTGTTTATTTTTAAATTTACTTTCTTTTTTATTAATTATCTTTACTTCATTTTCTTTCTCATATTTTTCTACTTCATCTTCTGATCTAAATTCTAATTTTATCTTATGTCTTTTATTATTCTTATCATATACAACACAGTCATATATAGCCAATCACTCACCTCTAATCAATTTATATTATCCATAAACATACATTCCTTTAATGTTGTAATTCCATTCTTTAATAAGTATGAACAACTATCTTGAAAACTAATCATTCCATTTAACTTTCCTAAGTTATAAATTTCATCAGATAATTCACTGTCAATTATTGAATGTTTTATACGCTTATTAATTTCTAAAATTTCATATACAGCTATACGCCCTTTATATCCACTATAATTACATTTACTACATCCTTGTTCTATTTTTATGGTTTTTAACTTTAATTTTTTATATGTATTTTCATCTAATTCTTCTTCTATACTACAATGTCCACATACTTTCCTTACTAATTTTTGTGAAATAACACCTTTTAAAACTGATGAAATTAAATACCTAGGTACACCCATATCAACTAATCTACTTATAGATTCTACAGAATTATTGGTATGCATAGTACTTATAACAAGATGTCCTGTTGATGCTGCCCTTATTGCAATCTGCGCTGTTTCTTTATCTCTTATTTCACCTATCATTATAATATCTGGATCTTGTCTTAATATTGACTTCAACCCAGTAGCAAAATCTAGTCCATATTTATAATTAACTTGAATCTGATTTATGCCTTCTATCTTATACTCTACTGGATCTTCTATAGTAACTATGTTTTTATCTATATTTTTAAAATCATTTAAAATAGAATATAGTGTAGTAGTTTTCCCACTACCCGTTGGACCAGTTACAATTATTAAACCACTCATATCAGAAGTCATACTTTTTATCTTATTTATAGCTTCATCTGAAAAACCAATCTCGTATTTAGATTTAAAAAATGTATTTCTATTTAGTATACGTATAACTATTTTTTCTCCATATACAGTTGGTATCGTCGATATCCTTAAGTCAACTATATTATTATCTATATCTTTATCAATTCTTCCATCCTGAGGTAATCTTTTTTCTGCTATATTCATTCCTGCAAGTAATTTTATTAATGTAGATAACTGTGAATGTAGTTCTATATTATATGTATTTATTTCTTTTAAGCTTCCATCTACCCTCATTCTTATTTTCAATAACTTTTCAAAAGGCTCTATATGTATATCACTAGCATTTAGTAAAACTGCTTTTTGTAAAATATTTTCTAGTATATCCTTTGAAAAATCTGATTCTATAGATTGATTTTTTGAATAATATTTTTCTATACTTCTACTTATCTCATCTTCTTTCATAGTTTTAAATATTATATTTTTACCTGTTGCTAATCTGAAATCTTCTAATGCGTATAAATTATCTTTACTTATTGCTACTTCTAAATCATTTCCTTTAATATCGATAGGTATTGCATTATATTTTCTAGCTAGTTTTCCATTTACCATTGATAAAGCTTCATTATTTACATATAAAATACTATACACCTCTTCTATAAATTATTTTTATTATATTCTTACTTTTAAATTATCAACATAAATAATATTTTAATACATAAAACAAAAGAGCCTAATGGCTCTTTTGATAAATCAGTATTATATATTAGCGATAAGATAATATTCTTTCAATAACTAAATCTTTCATCTTATTGACTTCTTCAAAATTCATGTTAGGAATATAGAATTGCTCTAGTTTATCATGTTCTTCCTTAGCTTTTTTTATGTTTAATAAACCATGGTTAACTAAGTCATCTAAAACTTTTTGGTTATGATCTAATTCATGTTTATAATGTAACTGCTTATTAATATCCATATACTCATTTAAATTTATAGATTTTACATTGTTATCTTTAAACAACTTACTAGTTGTAATTGCTATACTTAAATCTCTAATTACTATTGTTTCTATTTTTTCTGGTAATAATGGAGCATGTAAAATCTCTACATCTAAGCCTTTTTCTATAGCTTTGTTAGCTATCCTATTTAACATAGTTGATTTACCTGTTCCTAATGCACCATCTAAATAATATACTTTATCTATATCTTTTAGTACTGTATCTGTAAACTCTACATGTCCTATAGGTGATAGTGCACTTCCAAAACAATGTTTAACATCATTATTTCTATTGCTAGATTCAACTGATTTGAATATTTCATCTATAAGGTTAGCTGTTATTAAATTTACTTCTCCAAAATTCATACTATCCTTATTTTTAGCTTGTATATCATAAGCTATAGGTGCAGCAGCTTCAAAGTAATTAAATCCAACCTTAAAAAATCTACCTACCTCTTTACTACATTCCATTATTTCCTTTTTATTTTTTTCTATATTACTTCTATTCCAAAACTTACCTAAATCTAATATTTCATCTATTACTCCTGGGTTTTTAGGGTCTACTATATGTGGAGCTGTTGCATCTAACATAACAACACCTAATTGTTTTATAACTATTGCATCTAAAGAATCTGGATCAGATGAACATGGATATAAGTCTACATCATATCCTCTACTTAACATTTCTTTTGCTACCTTTTTCATAAGAGATGATTTTCCTACACCTGGTCCACCTTTCATACAAAACATAAGTTTTACATCCTTAGGTGCTATATAATCAAAAAAAGACTTAAATCCCTTAGATGTATTTCCTCCAGGAAATCTTTTTATCATTTTACCTTCCATAACATCACTACCTCCAATAATCAATTTGTACCTGTTTATATGGTATTAAATTATTAAGGTATTTGTGTTTGTCCAAAAAAATAACCCACTTTAAAAAGTGAGTTATTTCTTATTAATCAACTGTTATTTCATATCCTTTATCATTATATTGATGAATTAATTCTGCCCATAATTCTTCAACACCAGTCTTCTTTAAAGATGATATAGGTATTATTTTTTCATCTTTTTCTAAACCTAATTTTTTTCTTATTATACTAAAATGCTTTTGATATTGTCCTCTAGATATTTTATCTGCCTTAGTAGCAACTACTACACAGTCATATCCATAATGCTTTATCCAATCATACATCATTTTATCATCATTAGTAGGTTCATGTCTTATATCTACAAGTAAGCAAATAGCACAAAGCTCTTCTCTATCTTGAAGATATCTTTCCATTATTACTCCCCACTTTTCTTTTTCTGATTTAGATATTTTAGCATATCCATACCCAGGAAGATCTGTGAAGTAAAATTCATTATTTATTAAATAGAAGTTTATAGTTCTTGTTTTACCAGGTGTTTGACTCGTTCTAGCAAAGTTCCTTCTATTTAATAGAGTATTTACTGTAGATGATTTACCAACATTAGATCTACCAACTAAAGCTATTTCTGGTATTCCTTCTGCTGGATATTGGCTTCTATTTATAGCACTCATTGTAATTTCTGCACTTCTGATTTTCATTATTCTTCACCATTCCTTAATAATGCATGCTCTAGTACTTCATCCATGTGACTTACTAAAACAAATTCCATTTCATCTTTAACCTTTTGAGGTATTTCATCTAAATCAGCTTCACATTCTTGAGGAAGTAAAACTTTCTTAATACCAGCTCTATGTGCTGCTATTAACTTTTCTTTAACTCCTCCTACTGCAAGTACTCTACCTCTTAAAGTTATTTCTCCAGTCATTGCTACATCGTTTCTAACTGGTCTATTTGTTAAAGCAGATAAAACGGCTAATGCCATAGTTATACCTGCTGAAGGTCCATCTTTTGGTACTGCTCCTTCTGGTAAATGTATATGTATATCATTTTCTTTATAGAAATCTGGATCAACATTAAATTTATCAGCTATAGACCTAATGTAAGATATACCTGTTTGAGCAGATTCTTTCATTACATTACCTAACTTACCTGTTAAAACAATTTGACCTTTACCTTTTAATACATTTACTTCTGTTGTAAGAGTTTCTCCTCCTACTGCAGTCCATGCAAGCCCTGTAACTACACCAACTTCAGGTTTCTTTCCTGCTACTTGATGTCTTACTTTTTGTTTTCCTAAATATTCTTCTATATTATTTTTAGTTATTACCACTTCTTCTAAGCTTTCATCTTCTACATATTTTCTAGCTGACTTTCTGCATATAGTTGCTAAAGTTCTTTCTAAACCTCTAACTCCTGCTTCTCTCGTGTAGCTATTTATGATTTCAGACATTGTTTCATCATCTATTTTAACAAAGTCTTCTTTTAAAGCATGCTCTTTTATTTGCTTTGGTAATAAATACTTTTTAGCTATATTTAACTTTTCTTCTTCTATATATCCTGATAACTCTATAACTTCCATTCTATCTAATAATGGTCTTGGTATAGTACTTAAAGTATTTGCTGTTGTAACAAATAATATTTTAGATAAGTCAAATGGAGTTTCTAAATAGTGATCAACAAAATCTTTGTTTTGTTCTGGATCTAAAACTTCTAACATAGCTGCTGATGGATCTCCTTTAAAGTCTGATGCCATCTTATCTATTTCATCTAATAAGAATACTGGGTTCTTAGTTTTAGCTTCTTTTACACCATTTATAATCCTTCCTGGTATAGCTCCCACATATGTTCTTCTATGACCTCTTATTTCAGCTTCATCTCTTACTCCACCTAAAGATATTCTTACAAA
>JAFOOW010000107.1 GCA_017425305.1 Peptostreptococcaceae bacterium
ACTATCTCTAGTATTATCCATTATATTTACATCTGAAACATCAATTCCACCTTTTATAACTCCTTCATATTTTATAATATATGATTTTTCCGAAAATGGAATTTTTATATTATTAAAGCTTTTATCCTTAGTTACTGTAATTATATTACTATATGTATATTTAGTAGTACTTACCTCTATAACTTCTTCTATAGCATCTAATACCTTAGATGTATCTTCTGGTGCTTTCTCTGAATATATGAAATTATATGATACTGATACTACTAAAACTATACATATTGATAAAATTAAAAGTAAAAACCTATTATTATTAACTTTTTTATGTTTTCTCAACAATTCTTTACCTCCTTTTGATATAATATAGGTTGTAATTTTTATTTAATATTTGAAATATATGGTCCAATCCATATATAAATAGAAAGGAGATTTACTCATGACTTTATTAGTTTTCGGTCATAAGAACCCTGATACAGACTCAATATGTTCAGCTGTATCATTAGCTTATTTAAAAAATAAATTAGGACAAAATGCTAAAGCTTATGCTTTAGGTGAAGTTAGAAAAGAAGCACAATACGTTTTAGATTACTTCAAAGTAGATGCACCTACTGTTTTAACTTCTATATCAAATATATGCAATGATGATAAAGATTTAGTACTAGAAGGTAAACCTAAAGTTGTATTAGTTGACCACAATGAATATGGACAAAGTATAGATGGTTTAGCTGATGCTGACTTAGTTGAAATAGTTGACCACCACAAATTAGGAGGTATGGCAACTGATACTCCTTTATCAATGAGATTAATGCCAGTTGGATGTACTTGTACAATAATAACTCAAATGTACAAAGAAAATAATGTTGAAATACCATATGAAATAGCTGGTCTTTTAATGTCAGCTATATTATCAGATACATTAATATTCAAATCTCCAACAACTACAGAAATGGATAAATTAGCTGTTGAAGAATTAAACAAAATAGTTAATGTAGATGTTGAAAAATATGCTATGGACATGTTCAAAGCAGGAACATCATTAGATGGATACTCTGTTGAAGAAATAGTTCACATGGACTTCAAACCATTCGATATGAGTGGAAAAAATGTTGGTATAGGACAAGTATTCACATTAGATATAGATGCTGTTCTTAACAAGCAAGATGAATTCTTAGCTTATATAAACTCAACTGATTTTGATATATTAGTATTAGCTGTTACAGATATAATCAAAGAAGGTTCTTACTTAATATACAAAGGTTCAGATAAATTAATATCTGACGCATTTAATGTAGAAGCTTCTCAAGGTGTATTTGTTGAAGGTGCTGTTTCTAGAAAGAAACAATTAGTACCATTCTTAACTGAAGCTGTAAAGAATAACTTATAATAAAAAAAGGAAATGTCAAAAACATTTCCTTTTTTTATTATTATCTTCACAAATTTTTATAGTAATTCTAGCGAAGTGATATTATTTATAGAACTGACGAAACACTCTCAAACGAAGTTTGTCGTGTGAAGGAAGTCTATAAATAATATCTCAAGCGGTAAATTTCTATAATAATAACTACATTTTAACTACGTTAGAGTAATCTTTTCCGAAAGTTTCAACAGTTACTTTCTTCATAACTTGTGGAGTTTGTGGCTTGTCCATTCTATCAGTTCTTACAGATGCTATTTCATCAACAACTTCTATACCTTCTATTATTCTTCCGAATGAAGCATATTGTCCATCTAAGTGTGGAGAGTTAGCATGCATTAAGAAGAATTGAGAACCAGCAGAGTTTGGAGCCATAGTTCTAGCCATAGATATTACTCCTCTTTCATGCTTTAATTGGTTAGTGTGTCCGTTTTGAGTGAATTCTCCTCTTATTGAGTATCCTGGACCACCCATTCCTGTTCCGTTAGGGCATCCACCTTGTATCATGAATCCTGGTATAACTCTGTGGAAAGTTACTCCATCATAGTATCCTGATTCTACTAATGAAACAAAGTTGTTTACTGTATTAGGAGCTATATGTGGGTATAATTCTACCTTTATTTGCTTACCATTTTCCATTTCTATAGTTACTATTGGGTTTTTATTTTCCATTATAATTCATTCCTTCCAAAGTTAATTTCTAGTTATGTAACTTCACCTTATATTATATACCAATTTAAAGAAAATCTCACATTTTTTGTGTTATTTTATATAATACAAAAATAAGCTACTTTTTAAGTAGCTTATTTCTATTCTTTATCATCATTTAATAAAGTTGTCTCTTTATAATCTATATCTAATAATTCTAATATTTGTTGAGCTCTATCTTTTGTTGAACCTTTTACTTGAATATAGTTAACATTTTCAGCTTTTAAGAAACTTAATATAGCTTCATCTATTTTTAAAGCTATTTCTTCATCTTGCCATCTTACTCCATCTTGAACATATCCAAATTCTCTAGGAACATGTATTATCATATCGTAATTTTGTATATCTTCTATAGCTAAGCAGTATAAGTCTTTTAATATTTGAATTTCTTTCTTACTTCTTTTCTTATCGCCTAACATAAATCTACCATATATGTAAGGTACAAATGTAGCATAATCTGTAAGTGCATATTCAAAATCAGATAAATCATCTTCTATCTTCTTTTGTCCTAGATATATACCATATTGTTCTGCTATAGTCTCTATCATACCTTTATCTTTAAGATATTCTGTAGAGTATTCTAAAGCATATCCTACATCTAATCCTGATATTTTCATCTCAACATATAAATGTTGTATTAATGTTGTTTTTCCACATCTAGGTCCACCTAAAACAGCAATTCTCTTAGTTGCCATGATTTATATCAACTCCATATTTTATATTTCAAAGTTAGAACTTTTTCATTATACTAACATTTAACAATTTATTCAATAAATTTAGTATAATTGCATTTTTTTACATACTAATGTTCATATTTTTTGCAATTTCATATCCTTCATTAAATATTTTCTTACAAAACTCACCTTCAAATCTCAGGGTATCATTCTTTTCAAATATAGTTTTTGGTCTAATAACTATAATATTATTTTCATTATATATCTCTTTTATATCTTCTGGTATTTCATAGTCATGCTTCATTGTTATTAATATTATCTTGTCCATTTTTTCTTCTATTAATGGCTTTATTAGAGTATTATTTACTAATCCTCCATCTAGCTTATATCCATTATATATTCCAGATTTAACAAAAGCTTTAAATTGTTCACTAAGAGACATTCCATTAGGTATCATAAATGGTAATAGTGAACTATACTTTATATATAATAATCCATTTTCATAACTTTCTTTAGAAATATCCACAATTTGTTCACTAAGTTTACTATCATTTACATCAACATAATTCACATAGTATGTTAATTTATCTGTATTATAGTTATTTAAATGTTTTAAGGCATCTATAGCATAAGAGTTGTCCACAGTATTATTAACTATCTTGATACCGTTTTCAACAGTTAATTGAATATTTATCCACATTTCCCTTAGCTTGTTAACATTTTCTGTGTATATATAATATCCATTTATAGCTCCTATAGATGTTCCTGCTATTGCATCATATTTACATATACCTCTTTCTTTTAATCCATATATTACTCCTGCTTGAAATGCTCCCTTTGCTCCACCACCAGCTAAACATAAACCTAATTTCATATATATCACTCCTTCTATTTATTAAAATTTAAAGGCTATATAAAAACAAATAGTTTTAATATAGCCCCCTTAAATATTTATATTTTATAATTCATAGAATTTCTTGAATGTCTTATATATATCCATATGATCTTCTACACATCCTAATTCTCTTATAGAATGCATAGCTAATATAGGACTACCTACATCTACTGAAGGTATGTCTATATGAGTTGATGATATTGGCCCTATTGTACTTCCGCCTCTTTCATCAGATCTATTAACAAACTCTTGATAGTTTACTCCAGCTTCTTTACATATAGTTTTATATATAGATATAGAATAACTATCACTTGTATATGCTTGATTTGCATTTATTTTTATAACAGGCCCTCTCCCCATAATAGGTCTGTTTGTTGGGTCATGCTTTTCTGTAACATTAGGATGAACTGCATGAGCTAAATCTGCTGATATCATAAATGATGAATAAAGGCTTCTTAAGAAATCTTCTCTATCTTGACCTAAACATAAAGATATTCTTTCTAATATATTTATTAGCATATTAGAATCTGCACCTTGTTTAGTAGAACTTCCTACTTCTTCATTATCAAATACAACAGTCATATTAACTCCACTCTTAGCTTCTGCATTTATAAGTGCATGTAAACTAGCATGAGCCATAGCTAAGTTGTCTAATCTTCCACTAGATATTAATTCTTCATTAACTCCTATTAAACTACCTTTTTCATATTCATATAAGAATAAATCAAAATCTAATATTTCTTCTGACTTTCTTCCTAACTCATTTGCTACTGTGTTTAATAAGAAATTATCTTTTTCTAATGTTTCATTTAATAGCCCTACGAAAGGTAGCATATCCTTTTGTTTATTAAGTGCTACTCCTTCATTAATACTTCTATTCATATGTATAGCCAAATTCGGTATTATACATACAGGTCTATTTATATTAACTAAAGTTTCAACTGGTTTTAGTATATTATCCCCTTTTAATATTACTCTTCCTGCAATAGCTAATGGCCTATCTAACCAAGTGTTTAATATAGGTCCTCCATAGCATTCAGTATTTAACTTTAAGTATGTTTTTTCAACTTCCATTTCTGGATTTGGTTTTACTCTAAAACTTGGAGAATCTGAATGTGAACCTATCATTCTAAATCCATCTTTAGTTAAATCATCTGTATTTACTGTAAATGCAACTATTGCAGATGAATTTTTAGTAGTGTAATATTTACCACCCTTTTCAATATTCCACTTTTCTGTAGCTTCTAATTTCTTAAATCCATTTACTTTTAATAACTCTTCTGAAGTTTCTATAGCATGAAATGCTGTTGGACTTTCGTAAATGAAATCTACTAAATTTTTTGCAAATTGTTTTGAATTCATAATTGAATTCCCCCTTTTATTTTTTATAATACATCTAATGTTGTGTATTCTTTATTAATTTTCTTTATACCCTGATTATTAAATGCTATTGTTAAGTCTGAACCAACAACAGCAACTACAGTTCCTACACCAAATTTAGGGTGATGAACCTTTGATCCTAATTTAATATCATCTAAGTTTGACTCAGCTTTAGTTTCTTTTACTGTAGCATTTACTTTTGTAGCTACATTAGCTTTATTTATTGAGTTCATATATTTTTGTTTATATTTATCTAATATATTATAATTAGCCTTAGAATAACTTAATTCATTTTCTTCTACATTTAATTTTTCTATACATTCATTAGGAAGTTCTTCCATAAATCTTGATTGTATAGATGGATTAGTTTTTCCATATAAAGTTCTCTTCTTTGTAAGAGTCATATATAATTCTTTCTTTGCTCTTGTTATACCAACATAACAAAGTCTTCTTTCTTCTTCTATATCTGATTCAGCCATAGACCTTACTGCTCTAGATATAGGGAATAGTCCCTCTTCCATTCCAACTAAAAATACAACTGGGAATTCTAATCCTTTTGATGTGTGTATAGTCATTAGAGATACTTTATCATTTTCTTCATCTTCACTCTCTGTTGATGTAAGAGCTACATTTGTTAAGAAAGTCTCTAAATCTTTTTCTTCACTATTATTTTCAAACTCTATAGCTATAGATATAAATTCCTTTAAGTTGTCTATTCTATCTTGAGCTTCTTCACTTTTATCTTTTTCTAATTCATCTAAGTATCCAGTAACATCTAGTACCTTTTCTATAAGTTTACTTACAGAATATGCATCCTTTATTACTCTTAGAGTTCCAACTAAATCTACAAATCCATTTATACTTGCTTTAGCCTTTGTAGATATATCTGAGTTTGTATCTATATCTAGCAAAACTGAGAATATACTTTCTTGTTTTAAGCTTGCTCTATCTTCTATCTTTTCTATAGTTCTAAGACCAATTCCTCTTTTAGGAACATTTATTATTCTTTTTAAAGAGATATCGTCTTGAACATTTTGTAATAATCTTAAATATGCAACTAAGTCTTTTATTTCTTTTCTTTCATAGAATTTAGTACCACCATATATATTGTATGGTATTTGACTTCTATTTAAAGCATCTTCTATAGCACGAGCTTGTGCATTTGCTCTATAAAGTACTGCAAAGTTCTTAAAATCTTTATTTTCTCTACGGTGCATTCTACCTATAGTATCAGCAACAAATTCAGCTTCTTCCATCTCATCAGAAGCAACTTGTATTTTTATCTTTTCGCCTTCTTTTTGCTCACTCCATAGTTTCTTTCTTTTTCTTTCTATGTTGTTTGATATAACTGTATTAGCTGCATCTAGTATTACCTGAGTAGATCTATAGTTTTGTTCTAGCTTTACTACATGAACACTAGTATAGTCTCTTTCAAACTCAAGTATATTTCTTATATCTGCACCTCTCCAACCATATATACTTTGGTCGTCATCTCCAACAACACATATATTTTGATGTTCTTGTGCTAAAAGCTTTATAAATTCATATTGAGCTTTACTTGTATCTTGATACTCATCAACCATTATATATTTAAATTTATTTCTATAATAAGCTAGTACACTTTCTTCTTTCTTTAATAATTCAACCGTCTTTATTATTAAATCATCAAAGTCTAATGCACTATTTCTTTTTAAACGATCTTGATATAGAGTATAAACATCTGCAATTTTGCTCATTCTTGCATCATTTCTGTGCATAGCTTTATATTCTTGTGGATTTAATAGCTTGTCCTTAGCATCTGATATATAGTTTATAACTGTCTTTGGTTCAAATACTTTATCACTTAAATTAAGCTCTTTTAAACAGTCCTTAACTAATGTTAATTGGTCTGGACTATCATAAATTACAAACGATCTATTATATCCTATTTTATTTATATCTTTTCTAAGTATTCTTACACAGCATGAGTGGAAAGTAGTTATCCACATATCTTTTACATCTGAATCAATAGTTTCTTCTACTCTCTCTCTCATTTCTGTCGCTGCTTTATTTGTAAATGTTATTGCTAGTATATTACTAGGGTGAATACCTTTATCTTGCATAAGATGAGCTATTCTAGTAGTTAAAACCCTTGTTTTTCCCGATCCTGCTCCAGCTAATATAAGTACTGGACCTTCTGTTTTCAATACCGCTTCTCGTTGGGCGGGATTTAGTGAATCTATGTCCATTATGTGCCTCCTGAATTTCTATGTTATATCTATATTTTAATCGATTATATACATTAATTCAAATTTATTAATTTCATTTATAATCATATCCATTATAATAAATATTTAAAATTATATTTTTAAATATTTATAAACAAAAAAGAGAGACATCATAAGCCTCTCTTTTAATTTATATTATTTTCCAAAATGTCTGTTTAATAATCCTAAGAATGCTTTACCATGTCTTGCTTCATCTTTACACATTTCATGAACTGTATCATGTATAGCATCTAATCCTAATTCTTTAGCTCTCTTAGCTAATTTTAATTTTCCATCTGTTGCTCCGTATTCTGCTTCTACTCTTGCTTCTAAGTTAGCTTTTGTATCTGCTACTACTACTTCTCCTAATAATTCAGCAAACTTTGATGCATGTTCTGCTTCTTCGAAAGCTATTCTCTTGTAAGCTTCAGCAACTTCTGGGTATCCTTCTCTATCTGCTTGTCTTGACATAGCTAAGTACATACCTACTTCTGTACATTCTCCTACGAAGTTAGCTCTTAATCCTTCTATTATTTCTTCATCTACACCTTGTGCAGCACCTATTCTGTGCTCGTCAGCCCAAACTCTTTCTCCTGATACTTCTTCGAACTTTTCAGCTCCTACTTTACATACTGGACAAACTTCTGGTGCAGTTTCTCCTTCGTGCATATATCCACATACTGTACAAACAAACTTTTTCATAATCTATTCCTCACTTATTTTATAATTAATTTATATCAATTTTTATTTATCATCTTATTATAGTCTATATATACCCGCTACTATTTGGTCTAAACATAAAAAGCGAACTTTTTAATATTTATTATTAATTATATATTTTACATTTTAAATACTTATTTAAAATGTAAAATAAAAAAGATTACGCGGCTACGTCCTACTCTCCCAGGCAGCTTCCCACCAAGTACCATCGGCGCTAAAGAGCTTAACTTCTGTGTTCGGAATGGGAACAGGTGTATCCTCTTTG
>JAFOOW010000108.1 GCA_017425305.1 Peptostreptococcaceae bacterium
CTTAGCTCCTGCCATATGCACATCTTCTAAAATAGCAATAGCTAATGCAGCTCCTTCTTCAGGATCTGTACCCGCACCTAATTCATCAAATATAACTAATGAATCTTCAGTAACTTCTTTTAATATAGCTACTATATTAGTCATGTGAGATGAGAATGTAGATAAACTTTGTTCTATGCTTTGCTCATCTCCAATATCTGCAAAGATATTATCATATACACACATACTAGTTCCATAATCAGCTGGTATATGTAATCCACTTTGTATCATCAATGCAAATAATCCTACTGTTTTTATAGTTACGGTTTTACCACCTGTATTAGGACCTGTTATAACTAAGGTATGGAACTCCTCTCCTAGTCTTATATCATTTCCTACAACAGTATTTTTATCTAATAATGGATGTCTTCCATTTTTTATATTAATATTTTTTTCTTCATTTAATCTAGGTTCTATACCTCTCATTTGAAGTGATAATTTACCCTTTGCAAATGCAAAATCTATTTTACCTAATATTTCTTGGTTAGAAATTATATCATCACTTACTTCTCCAACTAAGGCTGATAACTCACTTAATATTCTTTCTATTTCTTCTTGTTCTTTTAACTTTAATTGTCTAAGTTCATTGTTCATATCTACTATACTCATAGGCTCTATAAATAATGTAGCTCCTGATGATGAGTGGTCATGTACTATACCTGAAACTTGACCTCTATATTCGGCTTTAACTGGTACAACGAATCTGTCTCCTCTTATAGATATAATTGCATCTTGTAAATACTTTTGATACGTTGTTGAACTTATTATAGAATTTAATTTAGAACGTATTGATTGATTTTTTTGTATAATTCTTCTTCTTATATCTCTAAGTTCTGTTGATGCACTATCTGCTATTTCAATTTCACTTACTATTGCATTAAAAATCTTATCTTCTATATCTCTATATGTATATAAAGAATTAGATAATGTTTGGATTATCGGATAGTTAAAATCTTCTTCTCCATCTCCTGATAAAGAGTTATTTAACATCCTAGCTACTCTAAGAGTATCTCCTATCATTAATAAACTACCTGCATCTAAAGATGCTCCTACCTTGGCTCTTTTAACTTTATCTTCTATATCGTGTAAACCTTGAAGACTTACTCCACCTCTTTTTATAAGTATTGCTTGAGCCTCACTAGTTTCTGACAACATATATTTTACTTCTTCATAATTAGAACTTGGATGTAGTTCGTTTATATATCTTAATCCTAAAGAAGATGAAGCTTTTTGTTTTAATAAGTCTATTATTTTATCAAATTCTAAAACTCTTAATGTTTTTTTATTCATGCTTCCTCCTTGGTAATTTTTTAATATTTACGTGTATTTTATGTACATTTGTATTATACTATTTATATATTATACATAATCAAAGATATTTTGTAATATAATTTAGCTTAAAATTAAAAAGGAGATTCAATTTATGAAAAATGTTTTAGCTGGTTTACAACCACAATTAGTATTTAAGTATTTTGAAGAAATATCTCAAATACCTAGGGGTTCTGGAAATGAAAAAGAAATAAGTGATTATTTACGTAAGTTTGGTGAAGATTTAGGTTTAGAGACTATACAAGATGAAGCTCTAAATATAATAATAAGAAAGCCTGCTACTAAAGGTTATGAAAACGCTCCTGGAGTTGTTCTTCAAGGTCATATGGATATGGTTTGTGAAAAGAATAAAGGAACTAACCATGACTTTACTAAAGATCCTTTACAATTAAGAATAGATGGAGACTACATATATGCTACTGATACTACATTAGGTGCTGACAATGGTATAGCTGTTGCTATGGGTCTTGCTGTATTAGCATCTAATGATATAGAACATCCTGCTTTAGAAGTTCTTGTAACTGTTGATGAAGAAGCTGGTATGTCTGGTGCTATGGCTTTAGATGGAAACCTTGTAAAAGGTAAATACATATTAAACTTAGACTCTGAAGAAGAAGGTCACCTACTTGTAAGTTGTGCTGGTGGTGTTACTGCATTATCAACTATACCAGTTGAGTTCAAAGATGCTGATTCTTCTAAAGTTGCTTATTCTTTAGAAATAAAAGGATTACTTGGTGGTCACTCAGGTATGGATATAATAAAGCAAAGAGCTAACTCAAATAAATTATTAGGTAGACTTTTAAATCTAATATCTATTGATTTCGATTTAGCTAAGGTTGAAGGTGGTTCTAAGAATAACGCTATCCCACGTGAATCAGATTGTGTACTTATGATAAATCCATCTGATAAAGAAACGTTTGTATCTGATGTAGAAAGAATAACTGCTACATTTAAGCATGAATTCAGTACTTCTGATCCAGGTTTAGAAGTAATATGTAAGGAAACTACTGCTCCTGCAAAAGTATTAAATTGTGATTCAAAATCTAGAGTTATAAGCATGCTTAATATAATACCTAACGGCATACAAACTATGAGTATGGATATAGAAAACTTAGTTGAAAGTTCTACTAATATAGGTGTTCTTAGAACTACAGATTCTGCTGTTACATTTGAATGTGCTGTAAGAAGTTCTGTTGGTTCATTAAAAACTGATATAACTAATAGAATGGAACTTTTAACTAAACAATTAAATGGTACATTACAACTTATAAGTGATTACCCTGCTTGGGAATATGCTAAAAACTCTCAATTAGAAAAAATGTGTATAGATGCTTATAAAAATCTTACTGGAAATGAACCTATAATAATGGCTTTACATGCTGGTCTTGAATGTGGTCTTTTATTAGAAAAAATGCCTCATGCTGAAGCTATATCATTTGGTCCTAATATGTATGATGTTCATACTCCAAATGAACACTTAAGTATATCTTCTACAGAAAATACTTGGAAGTTCTTATTAGCAGTATTAAAATCTATGAAATAGAATTATATAAATAAAAAAGATAGGATGATTTCCTATCTTTTTTTATACTATTCTACACCTTTATAATAATGTGCTTTTGTTATTCCTACTTTTTCTAAATTATTATAGAATTGATTAGCTTTAGTATCCATTTCAAAGTTATTATTTATAACTTCTATATGTGCTTCTACAACTTCTTTCACTTGACTAGCATCTTCAAATGTAAAGTCTAATCTAAACACATTAATACCTGCATTTTTTACATCTATTAAGTCATCAATCATACATAATGGCTTTGAGTTGTAAATACTACTTCTACAGAATATATCTTGTGTAATTCTAAAAACTTCTGACTTTGAGTCTTTAAGTGCATATACACTTTTATTACATATAGCACTTCTCTTATCCTTCTTACAGTCTCTTACTAAAACTCCCATAGGACAGTATTCACTTATCATAAGTGGTGTATATCCATAGACTACACTTTCTATTTCTGCATCTGTATGTTTTAATGTTTCTTTTATTTCTGTTAAATTAAGCTCTTGTGAAATACATATTGTTTTTGCACCTTCTTGTTTGTAGTGCTTTATAGTCTCACTATTGAAAGAGTTTAAATAGTAGTCTATATATATTCCATTATCTTTAAATAAGCTTACACATCCTAGATTTCCTGTTTGAATTTCTATATTGCTATTTCTATCTAGCTTATTTAATATTTTGTAATCCTTATTTCTAAGAACTCTTGGTACAGAGTAAATTAAATTCATATTGTTTTCATTAGCTATAGTCTTAGCTTCATCTAGTGTATTTATATCTTCATAATATATAGCATCTACTTCCTTATAGTTTACTATAGCTTTTAATTGCTCTATATTTTTTACTTTTGCTCTTAGTTTTACTTCATCATCTCTTATAAATATTTTTGGGTTATATGCTATTTCCTTATTCTTATATGCTCTATTCTTTATAGCAACTCTTTCTTCACTTAAGCTTTCTATAGCATCTCTTCTTATTTGATTTAAAATACTTATAGGTAAACTAACATTATTATCCATATCAACAGTAATATTATTGATGATGTATGATGTATTCCCTAGCTTACTAATTTGTGTTACTACCTTTTCTTCACTTAAGGCTACTTTCATAGCTTGTTCTACTTCTTTATCTGCTTCTAATGTCGTAGTATTTCCAAATGAGTCACTTAAA
>JAFOOW010000109.1 GCA_017425305.1 Peptostreptococcaceae bacterium
AGAGCACCTGCCTTACAAGCAGGGGGTCACAGGTTCGAGCCCTGTTAGTCCCACCAATATGCGGCCTGGTAGTTCAGTTGGTTAGAATGCCAGCCTGTCACGCTGGAGGTCGAGGGTTCGAGCCCCTTCCAGGTCGCCAAAATATATGCGGGAATAGTTCAGTGGTAGAGCGCAACCTTGCCAAGGTTGAAGTCGCGAGTTCGAATCTCGTTTCCCGCTCCACTATCGTGGGTGCATAGCTCAGCTGGATAGAGCAACGCCCTTCTAAGGCGTGTGTCCGGGGTTCGAATCCCTGTGCGCTCACCAATCTCAAAGGAGTTTCACATAAGTGAAACTCTTTTTTTATGTATAAAACTATAAAATTTAATTTATAATTATATAAATTGAATATAGTTAGATTTATATAGTATAATACATATTGTAAACGTTTTAAGCTAACTAAACAGGAGGATGAATCTGTGTTCAATATAAATTCTTTTTGGCAAGGCTTTATTAGTATAACAAGAAATATAAATATAGCAGATATCGTAGATATAGCTATAGTTACATACATTTTTTATAAAATATATACTTTTATAAAAGACACAAGAGCAGAACAAGTTTTAAAAGGAATTTTAGTTTTATTAATAGCTACTAAGGCTAGTGATATTTTTAATTTACATACATTAAACTGGATGCTAGAGAATACGCTTACAGTAGGATTATTAGCAGTATTAATTATATTTCAACCAGAGCTTAGATCTGGACTTGAACATATTGGACGAACTAACTTTAACTTCATAGTTAAAAATAATTATAATATATCAGAAGACATACTCAATAAAAATATAGAAGAGATAGTAGAATCAATGTATTCTTTATCAAGACAAAAAATAGGTGCTCTTATTATAATGGAGAGAGGTAGTAAATTAGGAGAAATAATCAAAACAGGAACTATAATAGATGCAGAGATATCTAGACAATTGCTTATTAATATATTTATACCTAATACACCTTTACATGATGGGGCAGTAGTTATAAGAGAAGGAAAGGTAAAGGCAGCGGCATGTTTTTTACCATTAACTGAGAGTAAAGACTTAAGTAAAGATTTAGGAACAAGACATAGAGCAGCTATCGGCATTAGTGAAGTATCAGATTGTCTATCTTTGGTTGTATCAGAAGAGACCGGAGCTATATCAATAGCTAAATCAGGAAAGCTATATAGAAACATATCAAAAGAAAGATTGACTAATATATTACGTAACAATTTAAAATCAGAGGAACAAGAAAAAGGATTTTTTAAAGGTGGTATATTTAGATGATAAATAGATTAAAAAATAATACTAAAATAAAGTTTATATCACTACTAAGTGCTTTAGTTTTATGGCTATATGTTATGGCTGTAGAAGATCCAACAGAAACTAAAACATATAGCAATATACCTATTAATATAACAAATATTGATATGGTAGAAGATAGAGGATTAGCTATAAACCCGAATGAAAAGTTATTTGCAGATATATCTATAGATGCTAACTTATCTAGTCTGAGAAGATTAAATAGTGACAATATATATATATATTGTAGGATAGATGACCCTAAAGAAGGTAATAATACAGCTTATTTACAAGCTAACTTATCTGAAAGGGTAAATAAGTATGATATAAAACCACACTCTGTTGTAGTCAATCTAGAAAAATTAATTAATGAAGAAAAAACTATAAAACTATATATAGAAGGTACTCCTAAAGTTAATATAGACACCATAGATACAAATAAACAATCAATAGAAATAAGTGGACCTAAAAGTCTTGTTAATGAAGTTACAAGCTTGATAGCTACTATAGATTTAGATAAAAAAGATACAGATTTCTCTACAAAACTTAAACTAACACCGGTAAATAAAGATGGAGAAGAAGTTAAGGGTGTTAATTTAGAAGAAAATTATATAATAGCAGATGTAAAACTATTAAAACAAAAAACAGTTCCTGTTAAGTTAAACTTAGAAGGAGAAAATGTAGATAAACTAGATACAAAATATAATATAAATCCATCTGAGGTAACTATAGAAGGAAAACAAGATTTAATAGATTCTATATCAATTATAAATACTCAACCAATAAAAGTTGAAGATTTAAATAAAAGTGATTATATCGAAATACCATTAGAAGTTCCTAAAGATATAACATTATTAGATAAAATAGATATTGTAAAAATACAACTAAATAAAGAAATTAGTACTGAAATTTTGGTACCTAAAACTAGTATAGAGTTTAGAAATAGGGCTGAAGGAGAAGTAATAAATTTAGACAAAGTACCAGATAATATAAAAGTAATGATAACTCATTCTAGCAATGAAATAAACATAGGAGAAAAGGATATAAAGATATATGTAGACTTACTAGAAAATGATCGAAAAAGTGGATTATATAGCTTAAAGTATACAACATTATTAGATCTTTATACTATAAAACTTGAACCTGAAAAAATAAGAATAAATTAAAGACTAAAAGATGCAATAAAAAAATTATTATACATAATATTTTTTGTTGCATCTTTTTTATTTTGCATATATCATTATCTCGTAAGGGGGAAAACAGTTTCACGAAATGAAATAATACACTATTATCATAAAAAGTAAAAATGGGGGACTTTTATGAGAAGTTTTGATGAAGTAATAAAATTTGCAAAAGAGAGAGGGCCAAAAGTAATATCAGTAGCTTGCTCTCAAGATAAAGAAGTTTTAGTAGCTGTTGATATGGCAAGAAAAGAAGGTATAGCAAAAGCTATATTAGTAGGGGATATAGAAAAAACAAGAGAACTTTCAAATGAATTAAATATAAATTTAGATAATTATGAGTTAATAGATGAAAAAGATTTAGAAAAAGCATCTTTAACTGCAGTAAAACTAGTATCTGAAGGTAAAGCAGATATGGTAATGAAAGGATTAGTAGACACATCAATTATATTAAAAGCAGTATTAAATAAAGAGTTTGGATTAAGAACAGGAAATATACTAAGCCATGTTGCAGTATTTGATGTAGATGGGTATGACAGACTATTCTTTGTAACTGATGCTGCAATGAATCTATCACCAGATCTTCAAGGTAAAAAACAAATCATAGAAAATTCATGTATAGTAGCAAATGCATTAGATATAGACGAGCCTAAGGTAGCTGTTATTTGTGCAAAAGAAAAAGTAAATCCTAAAATGCAAGATACAGTAGATGCAAAGGATTTAGAGGAAATGTGCAAAAATGGTGAAATAAAAGATTGTATAGTAGGTGGACCATTTGCATTAGATAATGCGGTTTCAGAAGAAGCAGCAAGACATAAGGGAATGGATCATCCTATAGCAGGTAAAGCAGATATATTATTAGCTCCAGATATAGAGGCTGGAAACATATTATATAAATCTTTAGTATTTTTCTCAAATACTAAAAATGCAGGAGTTATAGTAGGAGCTAAAGCACCTATAATATTAACTTCAAGAGCAGATAGCGAAGAAACTAAGCTAAATTCTATAGCACTAGGGGTACTAATGGCTGCAAAAGCTAGTAGATAATTAGGGGGACTTACAATGGAAAATATATTTAAAATACTTACTATAAATCCAGGGTCAACATCAACTAAAATAGCTGTATTTGATAATGAGGAATTAGTATTTGAAAAAACATTAAGGCATTCTTCAGAAGAAATAGGAAAATATGAAAAAATATCTGACCAATTTGAATTTAGAAAAAGTGTAATAGAAGAAGCAGTTTTAGAAGCAGGGGTAAAAATAAGTGATTTAGATGCAGTAGTAGGTAGAGGCGGACTTTTAAAACCTATAACAGGTGGTACTTATGCTGTAGATGAAGAGATGATAGAGGATTTAAAAGTAGGTATATTAGGAGAACATGCGTCAAACTTAGGTGGACTAATAGCTAAAGAAATAGGTGATAGTGTTGGTATACCATCTTACATAGTAGATCCAGTTGTAGTAGATGAATTAAATGATTTAGCTAGAGTTTCTGGCATACCAGAATTAGATAGAAAAAGTATATTCCATGCATTAAATCAAAAAGCTACAGCTAGAAGAGCTTCAAGAGACTTAAATAAGAAGTATGAAGATTGCAACTTTATAGTAGCTCATATGGGTGGAGGTATATCTGTAGGAGCTCACTTAAAAGGTAATGTTATAGATGTTGCAAATGCACTAGATGGTGAAGGACCATTTTCACCAGAAAGAAGTGGAGGACTTCCAGTTGGAGATTTAGTAAAGATGTGTTTCAGTGGAAAATATACTCAAGATGATATAAAGAAGAAAATAAAAGGAAATGGTGGATTAGTAGCTTACTTAAACACTAATGATGGTAGAGAAGTTGAAGCTATGATAGAAGCTGGAAATGAAAAAGCTAAGTTAGTATATGAAGCTATGGCTTACCAAGTTGCAAAGGAGATAGGAGCTTGTGCAGCTGTTTTAAAAGGTGATATAGATTCAATATTATTAACGGGAGGAATAGCATATTCTAAGCTATTTACAAATATGATAATAGAGAGAGTAAACTTCTTAGGGGAAGTAAAGGTTTATCCAGGTGAAGATGAAATGATAGCTTTGGCACAAGGTGGACTTAGAGTTTTAAATAAGGATGAAGAAGCTAAAGTATATGGTAAAGAATTATCTGTAGCTAATACATTATAAAAAGGTGATTATATGATAACAAATGACAAGAGAATTAGAATCATTATAGGACATTATGGAAGTGGTAAAAGTGAGTTTTCTATGAACTATGTGACTAAGCTTAGAGAACTTGTAGATACCAAAGTAGCTATATCAGACTTAGATATAGTTAATGTCTACTTTAGAACAAGAGAAAAAAGAGATTTCTTACAGTCTAAAAATATATTACCTATAGATAGCTCGGTTCAAGCTACATCATTAGATTTACCTGCAGTATCAGCACAAGTAACAGGGCCTATAACAGATAAGACATATAACTATGTAGTAGATGTAGGTGGAGATGATGTTGGAGCTAGAGTTATAGGTAGATTTAGTCATTTAATTGAAGAAGATGATTATGACATGTTTTGTGTAGTTAATGCAAATAGAGAAAATACACAAACAGCGGAGGATGTAATTAAACATATAAAATCAATAGAATATACATCAAAGCTTAAAGTTACAGGGCTTATTAGTAATACTCATTTGGTAAGAGAAACAACTATAGATGACATACTTAAAGGACAGTCATTAGTAAAAGAAGTTTCTAATTTAACAAATATACCTATAAAATATATTACTTGTTTACAAAGCTTAATACCTCAACTTCCAAAGGACATAGAAGGGGAGATATTCCCTATAAAACTATACATGAGAGAAGATTGGATGTAATAGAGGTTTATAATATATACAGTTCAAGGAGGCTAAGGGAATATGGCTAAGGGGAAAGTTAGTTTTGAACAAGATTTATGTAAAGGATGTGCACTTTGTGTTGCAGCATGTCCACTTAAGATAGTAGAGCTGGATAAAGGTATGATAAATAAAAAAGGATATAATCCAGCTACTGTTTTACAAATGGAAAAATGCATAGGGTGTGCAAATTGTGCAACTATGTGTCCAGATTCAGTTATAACAGTTGAGAGAGACTAATTATAAATTTAAGGGGGAATAACAATGGCTAAGATACTTATGAAGGGTAACGAAGCAATAGGAAAAGCAGCTATAGAAGCTGGATGTAGATACTTCTTTGGTTATCCAATAACACCACAAAATGAATTACCAGAATATATGTCTAAAGAATTACCTAATCATAATGGAGTATTTGTTCAAGCAGAATCAGAAGTATCTGCTATAAATATGGTTTATGGTGCAGCAGGTGCAGGAGCAAGAGTAATGACTTCTTCATCTTCACCAGGGATAGCTTTAAAGCAAGAAGGTATAACTTACATAGCAGGTGCAGAATTACCTTGTGTAATAGTTAATATAATGAGAGGTGGACCAGGACTAGGTGGTATACAACCTTCTCAAGCTGACTACTTTATGTCAACAAGAGGAGGAGGAAACGGAGACTATAGAACTCCAGTATATGCACCAGCTACAGTTCAAGAAGCTGTTGATATGGTTCAAGAAGCATTTGAAGTTGCTGATTACTACAGAACACCAGTAATGGTAGTTGGAGATGGTATGATAGGTCAAATGATGGAACCAGTTGAGTTTAAGGCACCTAAAAAGAGAGAGCTAGCTCCTAAAACTTGGGCTAGTGTTGGAACTAAAATGGAAAGAAAACCAAATGTAATCAACTCTCTATACTTAGACCCTCAAGCTTTAGAGGACCACTGTATAAGATTAGATGCAAAGTATAAAGAAATAGAAAAAAATGAAACTGATTATGAAATGTATAAAACAGAGGATGCTGAAATAGTATTCGTTGCATACGGAACTACTTCAAGAATCGTTAAAAATACAATAGAAGTATTAAGAGAAGAAGGTATAAAAGCAGGTCTTATAAGACCTAAAACATTATGGCCATTCCCATTTGAAGCATTCAATCAAATACCAGAAGCTAAGAACCTATTAACTGTAGAAATGAGTATGGGTCAAATGGTAGAGGACGTTAGATTAGCTGTAGAAGGAAGATTACCAGTTCATTTCTATGGAAGAACAGGTGGTATGATACCTTCGCCAGGAGATATAGCAGAGAAAGCTAGACAAATAGTTGAAGAGTCTCAAGAAGTAGCTATGGGAGGTGCTAGATAATGGCAGTTGTATTTAAAAAAAGTGTAGGATTAACAGATAAACAAACTCACTACTGTCCAGGATGTACACATGGTATAATCCACAGATTAGTAGCTGAAGTATTAGAAGAATTAGATGTATTAGGAGATGCAGTAGGAGTTGCTCCTGTTGGATGTTCAGTTTTAGCATATGATTACTTTAACTGTGATATGCAAGAAGCTTCTCACGGTAGAGCACCAGCTGTTGCTACTGGAATAAAAAGAGTTCACCCTGATAAAGTAGTATTTACATATCAAGGAGATGGAGACTTAGCATCTATAGGAACTGCTGAAATAGTTCATGCAGCTGCTAGAGGAGAAAAATTTACTACTATATTCGTAAATAATGCTATATATGGTATGACAGGTGGACAAATGGCTCCAACAACTTTACCAGGACAAAAAGCTACTACAGCTCAAAAAGGTAGAGATGTTAATTTACAAGGTTCTCCAATAAGAATGTCTGAAATGTTAGCTACATTAGATAGAGCTGTATTTGTAGAAAGAGTTTCTGTAGATACTCCAGCTAATGTTAGAAAAGCTAAGAAAGCCATAAAGAAAGCTTTTGAAGTTCAATTAGCAGGATTAGGATTTGGTATTGTAGAAGTATTATCTACTTGTCCAACAAACTGGGGATTAACACCAGTAGATTCATTACAATGGTTAAGAGATAATATGATGCCTTACTATAAGTTAGGAAATCTTAAAGATGTTGAAGTTGAGGAGGCGAAATAATATGGCTACAGAAAGAGTAATATGTGCAGGATTTGGTGGCCAAGGGGTAATGTCTATGGGGCAATTACTTACTTATGCAGGAATGTTAGAAGAAAAAGAAGTTTCTTGGTTACCATCTTATGGACCAGAAATGCGTGGAGGAACTGCTAACTGTTCAGTAACAATTTCTGATATGCCAGTAGGATCTCCAGTTATAACTGATGATGCAACATGTGCTATAGTTATGAACTTACCATCATTAGATAAATTTGAAAATGATGTTGTTGCAGGAGGAAAAGTATTAGTAAACAGCTCATTAATTGAGAAAAAAGTACAAAGAACAGATGTAGATGCTTACTATATACCTGCAAATGAAATAGCATTAGAGCTTGGAAACCCAAGAGTTGCTAATATGATAATGTTAGGAGCATACTTAGAATTAAATAAATCTGTGCAAGTTGACTCAGTACTTGAAGCTTTCAAAAAAGTTTTTGGACCAAGTAAAGAAAAATTTGTTCCATTAAATAAAGAAGCTTTAATAAGAGGGGCAGAAGCAGTAAAATAAAGGTAAAAAAAAGACAATAGATGAAATCTATTGTCTTTTTTTGTTAAAAATATTAAAATAGTAGAAGTAACTAAAGATTGAAAATATACATAAGATAATACAGTGTAATATTTAAATAAAGTCTTTTGAATTGAAAGGAGTTTTTCAATGAGAGAATTTTTTGGAACTGATGGAGTAAGAGGAATAGCAAATACAGAACTTGATTGTGATCTTGCATATAAATTAGGAAGAGCAGGTGGATATGTTCTTACTAAAGGTAAAGAAAAAGTTAAGGTTATAGTTGGTAAAGATACTAGAGTATCAGGAGATATGTTAGAATCAGCATTAATAGCTGGACTTATGTCTGTTGGATGTGATGTTATAACTGTTGGAGTTATACCAACTCCTGGAGTAGCATACTTAACTAGATTCTACAATGCAGATTGTGGTGTAGTTATATCAGCATCTCATAATCCAGTAGAATACAATGGAATAAAATTCTTTAATCAAGATGGATATAAATTAGATGATGAAATAGAATTAGAAATAGAAAAATATATAAAAGATATATCTAAAGTTGAAGTTCGTCCAACTGGAAATAAAGTTGGTAGAAAACTACATCAACATGATGCAGTAAGAGACTATGTAGACTATTTAAAATCAATAGTGAATGTTGATTTAAGTGGTATAAAAGTAGTTTTAGACTGTGCAAATGGAGCTGCTTACAAAGTAGGACCAATGGTATTTGAAGAATTAGGAGCAACAGTTATATCAATAAATAATACTCCTGATGGAAATAATATAAATGATAAATGTGGATCAACTCATCCAGAAAGTCTTCAAAAAGCTGTAGTTGAGCATAATGCAGATTTAGGTCTTGCATATGATGGAGATGCAGATAGATTAATATCTGTAAATGAAAAGGGACAAATTGTTGATGGTGACCATATAATGATATTAAGTGCTATATATTTAAAAAAGCACAATAAATTAGCTCAAGATACTTTAGTTGTTACAGTTATGAGTAACATAGGATTAGTTATAGCAGCTAAAGAAAATAATATAGAATTAGCAACAACTGCTGTTGGAGATAGATATGTTCTAGAAGAAATGAAAAACAAAGGTTATAACCTAGGTGGAGAACAATCTGGACATATGATATTCTTAGATTACAATACAACAGGAGATGGAGTTTTAAGTTCTTTAGTATTAGCACAAATAGTTAAAGAAGAAGGTAAAACTTTATCAGAACTTGCATCAGTAATGACTCAATACCCACAAGTATTAGTTAATGCAAGAATAAAAAATGA
>JAFOOW010000110.1 GCA_017425305.1 Peptostreptococcaceae bacterium
ACCTTGATAACTACCTGTTTCCACTTAGTCGCCAACTTTAAATGGTCTTAGTAATAATATGATGAAGCCACCAGCAAAGTTAGACAAACTACCTTGAAGAGCAAGACCTATAGCAACCCCACTCGATGCTACTAAAGCAGCTATACCAGTAAGTTCTATATCCCAGTATCCAAGTACACAGAAGAATAAGAAAATCTTTAAACATGTAGATACAAAAGCATTTAAGAATCTTGTAAGAGTTAAATCTACTGATTTTCTTTCAAGGAATTTTGTAAATCTATTAGTAACAGTCTTTATTAATTTAAGACCTATAAGTATTACTAATATTCCTATTAAAAGTTTTGCACCAGCCGTTGCTAACCATTCAACTAAACGACTTGTTAATTGATTAAAAGGCATATGACTTAATTTTTCTACTTCTTGAGTAACTGATTCAAATACGTTCTCGTTCATATAGTTCACCTCTTTAACAATTTTAGTAATATATACATAATACAATAAAAAAACACTTAAGTCTACACTACCAAGTACTTATAAAGTATATATAAAACATGAACTTACATATGATAATATTTATTTTATTAAAATACTTATGCAATTATGAAACATATAAAGTTAATATTTATATAATATATTGAGAAGATTTAATGAAATTTAAGTTAGATAGCTTCTCAATATTTTTATAGGGATGTGATTTCTTGGTTAAGAAAGTAGTTATAGATGCAGGACACGGTGGGTCAGACCCAGGAGCTATAGGTGTAGATAATTATAATGAAAAAGATGCAACTTTAAGTATTTCAAAAAAAGTAGTAGAACTACTAAAAAAACAAGGCTTAGAAGTTAAGTTAACTAGAGATAGTGATAAATATATTTCACTACAAGAAAGATGTAATATAGCTAATAACTATGCAGCTGATTGTTTTGTTTCAATACACTGTAATGCATTTAATGGTAAAGCTAAAGGATTAGAATCTTTTTGTTTAAATTCAAAAACATCAGATTTAGCTACTTATGTATTAGAAGGAATGTTAAATGAGAAAACATATACTTTAAATAGAGGAATTAAATTTGCTAACTATTATGTATTAAAAAATACTAAAATGAGAGCTTGTTTAGTAGAAATAGGCTTTATTGATAATATATATGACTATAAAATAATTAGAGAAAAAGAAAATGAAATAGCTTTAGGAATTGATAAAGGTATATGTAAACATTTAAAAGTAGAGTATAAGCAAGAACCAAAACAAGATAAAAAAGAAGAAACAAAACCTCCAGTATCAGATAGTGAAACTATTTACAGAGTAGTTTGTGGCTCATTTAATAATAAAGTGTATGCAGAAGAAAGGCTAGAAGAGTTAAAAGATGCTGGTTTTAAAGATGCTTTCATAGTTGCATATAAAAAAGAATAACAAATATCATATACATTTAGTTATATAAATATAGGATGATATAAATGCCTAAAAAATGTAGTAGAACGAGAATATTATTAAAGGAATTAACTAATGATTGGGATGAATTAAATGTAGCTTTTAAATCATTAATTATAATATGTTGGATACTATTTATTGTAGTTATATGTATGGCCATATTTGTAGATGTAGATAAAGGAATGAATAGCTCTATAGAAGTTATATTTAGGTCTACATTAGCATCTGTATTTGGATTTTTACTAAGTTCAAATATAAAAAGTAATAATAAAAATAATAAAGAAACAATAGAAAAAATAAAATCTCAGCTAAAAGAAATAGAAATAGACTTAAATGAATTAAATGAAGAAAGTGATAAAACAAAAAATGATTGTGAATTAGAAAATTCTTATTCTTACAAGGATATTAATTTAGTTCAGGTATTTATAGCACTTATAATATGTATAGTATCTATACTTATTATAAATTTTTTATTAATTACAAATAATTTAGATAATGTACCTGCAATATCCCAAATTAAAGATTTAATGTGTAGTTCAATTGGATTTTTAATCGGTGAATCAGGTAAAAAATAAGATAAAATATATATGCATATACAACTTAAAATAAGATAAAACTAGAAGTGTAAATAAAACATCAAGGAGAAAAGACATGAAAATTTTAAATAAAGTAATTTATACTAGTGTTTTAATATCACTTATAGGTACATCTTATGTATATGCAAATATAGAATATAAAAATTATAATAAGGATAGTAACTTTTTAACTTATTATAGCTATAAGCAATTAAGTGCAAATGATATTTTTACCATAGAAGAAAAAACTGATAATGAAAATAATAAATTCTTTAAGGCTGATATAAAGTATCCTTATTTAAAGATAAAAAGTAATTATAATAAGAAAGATGATACACAAACTAAAATTATACAAAATATAAATAGTACAATAAGTAATACTGTAACAACTGCTAAAGATAAGATAGAAAAAGATTCAGAAGAATATAAAAAGTCTTATGAAGCTGATTCAAACAAAGACAATACCATAAAATATCAGTATGAAGCTATATATAATTACAAGATAGCTTATAATAAAAATAATATTTTGAGTATCCCACTAACAATGTATGAATTTACAGGTGGAGCACATGGATTAACTAATATAAAAAGCTTTAACTATGACTTAGTAAAAGAAAAAGAACTTAAATTAGAGGATTTATTTAAAGCCAATAGTAACTATAAAGAAGTTATAAACAATCATATAAAAAAAGAGATATCTAAACAACCTGAAAATTATTTTCAAGGGCAAGATGGTTTTAGTTCAATAAAAGATAATCAAGACTTTTATATAAGTGATGAAGGAATTGTAATTTACTTTAGCTTATATGATATAGCTCCATATAGTAGTGGTATACCTATGTTCACAATAACATGGGATGAAATAATTGATTATCTTGAAAATCCAAATATAATTAACTAACGAAAGATAAAAAGGTCAGTTATGAAAAATATTTCATATACTGACCTTTTTATATTATAGAATATAAATGTAATATTTTGATTTTGAAAATTTTTCACAAAGAGGAAATCGTTTTGAAAATATTTTATAAAAATAATAAAAAAAATGAAAACTTTTTCATTACATAGTTTAGATACCTATGATATTATAAGTTCATAGAAATAATTGACAGAAAATTAATAAAAATAAGACTATTAATAGGAGGTAAAACTTATGAATCAATTTTTAAAAAGAGCAATGGAATTAAATGAGTCAATACAATGTGACCGTCAGTTTATACATCAAAATGCTGAACTAGGAAATGACTTACCAATAACTTCAGGATATGTTAAAAAGCGTCTTGAAGAAATGGGATTAGAACCTATAGAAATATGTAAGAGTGGTATAACAGCTTTAATAAAAGGTAAGAAGCCAGGAAAAACTTACTTACTTCGTGGAGATATGGATGCACTACCAATGGGTGAAACTAATGATTTACCTTTTGCATCTAAGACAAATGCATCTCATAACTGTGGACACGATATACACAGTGCAATGGTTTTAGGAGCAGCACAAATGTTAGTTGAAAGAGTAGATGAGTTAGAAGGAAATGTAAGATTAATGTTCCAACCATCTGAAGAAACTTTTGAAGGTGCAAAAGCAATGATAGATGCTGGAGTACTTGATGATGTTGATGTAGCTTCAGGAATGCATATAATGTTAGACTGGGACGCTCCATCTTATGGATGTAGAAGCGGATTTATGACTTCATCTTGTGATGGATTTAAAATAACTGTTACAGGAAAAGGTTGTCATGGAGCTATGCCACATTTAGGAGTAGACCCTATAAATGTAGGAGTTCATATATACTCTGCTTTCCAAGAGCTAATAGCTAGAGAAGTTCCACCAAGAGAAACTGCTAGTTTAACTTTCGGACAATTCGGTGGTGGAGATACACCAAACATAATACCTAACCAAATAACTATGCAAGGAACTTTAAGAACTTACAATAGAGAGCTTAGAGCTAAATTAGTTGAAAGAATGAGAACTATAGCTGATGCAGCAGGAACTATGTTTGGAGCTAAAGTTGAGTATGAAGTACTTTCAGCAGTACCAGCAACTTACACAGATCCACAAATGTTATCAGAAGTAAAAGAGTATTTAAAAGATTTAGATGGTCTTACTCTTGCGGATGATGATTATGTAGTAACTCCATCAGATGATATAGCTTATGTATCTGAAAAGGTTCCAACAGTATACTTATTATTAGGTGCTCGTGTAGAAGGAAATCCTTTCGGACATCATAACCCAAGAGTTTTATTCGATGAAAAAGCATTACCATGGGGAGCAGCAATGCATGCACAATGTGCTTTTGAATGGTTAAAAAATCATAAATAATAGGAAGGGAGTTTAATATATTATGGAAAATAAAAAATCGAAAATATTTTACGGTTGGTTTGTTGTACTAGGATGTATAATTATAACAACTACAATGGTTCCGCCAATAATGTCATTAAGTAATAAATTCTTAATACAAGTTACAACAGATATGAATATATCTAGAGGTTCATTTACATTAGCAAATACAATACTACAAGGTCTTGGTATAATTATATCACCTATGGTAGCTAAGAAGCTTGCTGGTGGAAATATGAAAAAGATTCAATCTATAAGTATAATAGGATTTGTTTTAGCTTATGCATCTTATGCTTTAGCTCAAAGCCCAATACATTTATACATATCAGCATTCTTTGTCGGTATATTCTACTTAAACTCTACATTAATACCAGTAAGTATGATGGTTACAAACTGGTTCGTTAAAAAGCGTGGACTTGCGATGAGTTTAGCTATGGCAGGTATAGGTTTAGGTGGTACAATATTCAGTCCAATAGTTACAATGTTACTTACTAACTATGGATGGAGATTAACTTATGTAATAATGGCAGGTATAATACTTGTATGTGCTTTACCAACATCATTATTCATACTTCGTAAGTCTCCAGCTGAAATGGGATTAGAACCATATGGAGCAGGTGAATCAGTAGCATCAACTTCAGCTAATAAAGTTGAAAAAGGTGTTAAGATATCAGTTAAAGAATCTAAAGGAAAGTTATTCTTCTGGGTTATGATAGCTGGTATGGTAGCTAATGGTTTAATAAACTCTGGTGCTTTAGGACAATTCCCACCAGCGTTAGAAGAATTACATGGGGTTGCTACTCAAGCAGCTATAATATCTATGTATTCATCAATAGGAATATTTGGAAAAATATTACTAGGTTGGGTAAATGATAAATTTGGTATTGTTATAAGTTGTACATTTGGATGTGTAATGTTTGGTTTAGCATTTGTATTCATGTTACTAGGACAAAATGTAAATATGTTATATGCAATGGCTGTTGTATTCGGTTTAGGTAATGCAATAGGTACAGTAGTACCACCATTAGTTACAGCTGAAATATTTGGAAATGAAAAATACGGTGAAGCTTACGGTATGGTAAATAGTGCTACTCAAGTTGGTTTATCTTTAGGTTCATTAATGGTTGCTTCATTATATGACTTAAATGGTTCATACACAACTGCTTGGATAATACTATTAGGATTAACAGTAGTTACACTTGTAGGATGGTTAGGTTCTTATGCACTTTCTAAGAAGTTCTGTGGGAACAAAGCTGAAAGAGCATCAGAAATAAAAGTTGGATAATTTAAATTATCATATTATATAGCAAACATATCAAATATCCTTATTTATAAATTAAAAAACTACTAGGTCTATGACTTAGTAGTTTTTTCTTTTAAGTTAATTTTGTGTAAATATATAAAGAAAAATATCCATAAAAGTAAAAATATTATATAATATATAAATAATAGTAATTTATATAGGAGGATCTTATGAATATAATTATTGTTGGTTGTGGTAAAGTAGGTTCTACTTTAGCTAAACAACTTTCCAAAGAAGGACATGATATATCGATTATAGATATTAATGATAAAGTTGTAGAGGAATTTTCTAATAGTCATGATGTCATGGGTATAAGTGGAAATGGTGCGGCCTACAGCATACAAAAATCAGCGGGAATTGAGAAGGCAGATCTGTTAATAGCTGTTACTGGATCAGATGAGCTAAACTTACTTTGTTGTTTAATAGCTCGTAAGGCTGGTAATTGTGAGACGATAGCAAAAGTTCGTGATCCAATTTATAATAATGAAATTGAATTTATAAAAGAAGAATTAGGACTATCAATGGTTATTAATCCAGAATATGAAGCAGCAAGTGAGATTGCTCGTATACTTCGTTTTCCATCTGTAATTGATATAAATATCTTTAATAAAGGTAGTGTAGAATTATTAAGTTTTAAAGTAGAAAACAATTCTATATTACATGATATGAAAGTTCAGGAAATACATGGTAAACTAAAATGTGATATTTTAGTTTGTATGATAGAGCGTGGAGAAGAAGTTATAATTCCAAATGGGGAATTTATAATGAAGGAAAATGATGTTATATCTTTAATTGCATCCCATAAAAAAGCAACGGAATTCTTTATGAAAATAGGGATGATAAATAATCCTGTTAAGAACTCTATGCTAATAGGTGGAGGTCATATATCTTACTACTTAGCTAAAAGATTATTAAAGTATGGAATTGATGTAACTATGGTAGAAAAAAATAGAGCACGTTGTGAAGAGTTATCAGAATTAATACCTGAGGCAATGATTATACATGGTGATGGTACAGATAAAGATTTACTTATGGAAGAAGGAATTAAAAACTCGGAATCATTTGCATCTTTAACAGGAATAGATGAGCAAAATGTTTTACTATCTTTATATGCTCGTAGCAATATGAAAGGTAAGATTATTACTAAGGTAAATAAAATTGACTTTGATGAAGTAATTGATAATTTAAATCTAGGAAGTATAATTTATCCTAAGTTTATAACTATGCAGTATATACTTCAATATGTACGTGCAATGAATAATTCTATAGGAAGTAATGTAGAAACTTTATATAAAATAAAAAAAGATAAGGCAGAGGCACTTGAATTTTATGTTAAGGAAAGCTCAAAGGTAGTTGGAATACCACTTCAACAACTTAATTTAAAAGATAATCTAATTATTTGCTCTATAAAGAGAAATGGAACTATTATTACTCCAAAAGGACAAGATTGTATTAAAAAAGGTGATCACGTAATAGTTGTTACAACAAATGAAGGGTTACAGGATTTAAGTGACATATTAAGGAGTTAAAATATGAATTTTGGATTTATTACATATATAATAGGATGGATACTAAACTTTCAAGGGCTTTTTCTATTAGTTCCTTGTATTGTATCTATGGCGTATAATGAAAAAAGTGGATTTGCTTTTGTAATTTCATCACTTATTAGTTTGACAGTAGGGATGTTATTTACACGAAAGAAGCCTACTAATAAATCATTTTATGCTAAAGAAGGATTTATAACAGTAGCATTAGGATGGATTGCACTAAGTGTATCTGGAGCATTACCATTTTTAATTAGTGGTGAAATTCCTAATGTTTTTAATGCTTTATTTGAATCTATATCAGGATACACGACTACTGGTGCCACTATACTTTCTGATGTAGAATCATTATCAAAAGGAATATTATTCTGGAGAAGTTTTACTCACTGGATAGGAGGTATGGGAGTATTAGTATTTGTACTATGTATTTTACCTCTTGCTGATGGTAACAATATGCACCTTATGCGTGCAGAAAGTCCAGGACCTAGTGTAGGTAAATTAGTTCCTAAGATGCGTTCAACAGCAATGATTTTATATGGAATTTATGCTGCATTAACAGTAGTAGAAGGTATATTACTATTATTTGGTGGTATGAGTTTATTTGATGCAGTAACTACTTCATTAGCAACTGCTGGTACTGGAGGATTTGGTATAAAGAATAATAGTATGGCAGATTACAGTATGTATATACAAAATGTAGTTGCTGTATTTATGTTTATATTTGGTGTTAACTTTAATATTTATTTCTTAATGTTAGTTCGTAAGCCAAAGGAGATTTTACAAAGTGAAGAATTAAAAACTTATTTAGGTATAGTATTGGTAGCTACAGTAGTTATTGCTCTTAATATAAGTGGTTCACTTTCATCTATATGGGTTGCATTACAACAAGCATTTTTCCAAGTAACATCTATTATAACAACAACAGGATTCTCAACGGTTGACTTTAATCATTGGCCAGAGTTATCAAAGTTTATATTGGTAGGATTAATGTTTATGGGTGGTTGTGCAGGTAGTACAAGTGGAGGAATTAAAATATCAAGAATTATAATAGCTTGGAAGAATTTAAAAAATGAAATATCTTCTTTTGTTCATCCAAAAAGAGTACAGGTTATTCGTTTAGAAGGAAGAAAAGTAGGAAATGATGTTGTTAAGTCAGTAAATGCTTATTTTGTTTTATATGCATTATTATTTATAGGATCTATGTTTTTAATTTGTATAGAAAATGGAAGTTTTGAGACAAACTTCACGGCAATAGCAGCTACACTTAATAATGTTGGACCAGGTCTTGCTGGCGTTGGACCTATGGAGAACTTTGGTGGATTTAGTCCATTATCAAAATGTGTATTTATGTTTGGTATGTTAGCGGGAAGATTAGAATTAATACCAATGATTATATTATTTTCACCTTGGATTTGGAAAAA
>JAFOOW010000111.1 GCA_017425305.1 Peptostreptococcaceae bacterium
GATATATGAGACCATTAATAGATGGAGGGCATGTATATATAGCTCAACCACCACTATATAAAGTGAGTAAAGGTAAGAGAGAAGAGTATGCATACTCAGATGAAGAATTAGATAAAATTTTAGAAGGCTTTGGTGGAAAGGATAGCTCAATAAATATTCAAAGATACAAAGGTCTTGGAGAAATGAATGCAAATCAATTATGGGAGACAACTATGGACCCAGAACATAGAATTCTTTTAAAAGCAACAGTTGAAGATGCTATTGCTGCAGATGAAATATTTACTATTTTAATGGGCGATAAGGTTGAACCAAGAAGAGAATTTATTCAAAAAAATGCTAAGAAAGTAAGCAATTTAGATATATAGTACTAAAAACATTTAGTATTAGTTGAGGTGAGTACATGAACTTAAATGAAGGAAAATTTATACATGTAGATATAAATAAAGAAATGAAAAAGTGCTACATCGATTATGCTATGAGCGTAATTGTTGGTCGTGCCCTTCCTGATGTAAGAGATGGCCTTAAACCGGTTCATAGAAGAATTCTTTATGCAATGCAAGAATTAGGATTAGAACCAAATAAGGGATATAGAAAATGTGCAAGAATAGTTGGAGAAGTTTTAGGTAAATATCATCCACACGGCGATTCATCAGTTTATGATGCATTAGTGAGAATGGCGCAAGATTTCTCTATGAGATATATGCTTGTAGATGGTCATGGTAACTTTGGTTCTGTAGATGGTGATAGTGCAGCCGCAATGAGATATACAGAAGCAAAGATGAATAAAATAGCAGTAGAAATGCTTAGAGATATAAACAAAAATACTGTTGATTTTATGCCAAACTTTGATGGTGAAGAACAAGAGCCAGTTGTATTACCTTCAAGATACCCAAACCTTTTAGTTAATGGTTCATCAGGTATAGCAGTTGGGATGGCTACTAACATACCTCCTCATAATTTAGGAGAAGTTATAGATGGAACTATAATGTTAATAGATAACCCAGAAGCCACTGGATTAGAACTTATGACATGTATTAAGGGGCCTGATTTCCCAACTGGTGGAATTATAATGGGTAAATCTGGGATAAGAGCTGCTTATGAAACAGGAAAAGGTAAAGTTGTAGTAAGATCTAAAACTGAAATTGAAGAGGAAAATGGAAGACATAGAATCGTAGTTACTGAAATTCCATATCAAGTTAATAAAGCAAAGCTTATAGAAAGTATAGCTGACTTGGTTAAAGATAAAAAAATCGTTGGTATATCAGACTTAAGAGATGAATCTGATAGAGAAGGTATGAGAATAGTAATAGAACTGAAAAAGGATGCAAATCCTAATGTTGTATTAAATCTATTATTTAAGCATACAAAAATGCAAGATACATTTGGAATAATAATGCTTGCCTTAGTTAATAACGAACCACAAGTTTTAGGATTAAAACAAATTTTAACTAATTATATTGAATTCCAAAAAGAAGTAGTTACTAGAAGAACTATATTTGAACTTGAAAAAGCTCAAGCTAGAGCTCATATACTTGAGGGATTAAGAATAGCTTTAGATAATATTGATGAAGTAATAAATATTATCAGAAGTTCAAAAACTGGTGAAATAGCTAAAAATACTTTAATTGAGAGATTTGGATTATCTGAAAAACAAGCTGTTGCTATCTTAGAAATGAGATTAAGAAGATTAACAGGCTTAGAAAGAGATAAAATAGAAGAAGAATATGCTGAATTAATGAAACTAATTAGTTACTTAAATTCAATTCTTGCAAGTGAAGAAACATTATTAGGAGTAATCAAAGATGAGTTACTTGAAATAAAGGCTAGATATAGTGATGAAAGAAGAACTCAAATTGAAAAAGTTATAAATGAAATTGATATTGAAGATTTAATTCAAGAAGAAGAAACAGTTATAACTTTAACTCATACAGGATATATTAAGAGAATATCAGCTGATACGTATTCTGCTCAAAGAAGAGGGGGAAGAGGAATACAGGCAATGTCTACTAAGGAAGATGACTTTGTAGAACATGTTTTAGTAACATCAACTCACTCAGATGTATTATTCTTTACTAATAGAGGTAGAGTATATAAAAAGAGAGCTTACGAAATACCTGATGCAGGAAGAACTGCTAAAGGGACTAATATAATAAATCTTATTCAAATAGAACAAGATGAAAGAATAGAAACTGTATTAACTATTAGAGATAATATAGTAGATGGTTACTTATTTATGGCAACTAAGCATGGTTTAGTTAAGAAGACACCATTATCAGAATTTAAAAACTTAAGAAAAAACGGACTTATTGCTATTAACCTAAGAGAAGGAGATGAACTTCTTAAAGTTAAGGTAACTAGAGGAGATGCTGATATAATAATAGTTTCTCAAGAAGGTAATGCAATTAAATTTAATGAACAAGATGTAAGAGCTATGGGAAGAACTGCATCTGGAGTTAAGTCTATGAACTTAAGAGAAGATGATGTTGCTGTTTGTATGGATATAGCAACTAATGATGAAGATTTATTAGTTATAAGTGAAAATGGATATGGTAAGAGAACACCAATAACTCAATATAAGAGACAAAATAGAGGTGGAGTAGGACTTGTTACTTATAGGATTAGTGAAAAGACTGGCAAACTTGTAGGCGCTACTGTTTGTAGAGAAGAAGATGAATTAATGATTATAAATACTAGTGGAATAGCTATAAGAATAAATGTTTCAGATATTTCAGTAACTAGTAGAGCTGCAATGGGAGTTAGATTGATGAGAACTTCTGAAGAAGAACAAATAGTAGCAATCGCTAAAATCACAGGAACTGGTGAAAGTGAAAGTGAAGAACAGTTATCATTAGAAGCAAGCATAGAAAATGAAGTTGCTACAGATCATGGAGATACAAGTTTAGACAGATTAGTTGAAGAGGCTCAAAAAGAAGATATAGAAGAATAGAGTTAAAAAAGAGATAAGATATTAATGAAATATATCTTATCTCTTTTATTTTACTAAAAACAATATTATTGTTATAAGAATTAATAAAAAAGCAGAGTATTTTATAAAAAACTAAGTAAAATAAAATACTCTTGACCTGGTGTATCAATAGTAGAAAAATATTAAAAATTAAAGAAAAATAGAGTATTATAGGATTAATTTAAAAATACAATGTTTTTTTGAATGA
>JAFOOW010000112.1 GCA_017425305.1 Peptostreptococcaceae bacterium
TATCATATGGACTTTCTACTGATCTTAAGTATGGATAACTATCACTAAAAACTTCTTCACTATTTTCTGTGTTTCCTGAAGATGTTGAGAAATATAGTGGTAGTATTGGCGAACCTTCATAAGTTATAATTTGTCCTTTTGTTTCGTTTACAGCTTGTTTTATTTTAGGGTAAAATTCATTTATCCATTCTTCACCATTAGTTTTTAGTAGATCTTCTTCACTTTTATATTCTTGGCAATGTGTATAATCTGTACATACCACAGCATCTTTATGTTTCTTTCCTTGTTCTTTATTGTAAATAGTAAAGGTTCTTGCTGCAATTGCTTGAGCTTTTAGCGCTTCTATATTAAATTTAGCAGACATCTCTCCAGATAAAACTCCATACAGGTATTCTTCTATATCTATATTTTGTACTTTTTTATTTTTATGATTATATACCTTTATAGTTGGTGCTTCTTTATCTATAGTTTCATAGTTTTTTATTTCTTTATCTAATATATTCTGTTGTTTATATGTATCATATTTATATTCTACATTTACATCATTATATGCAATCACTGATATAAACACTGGAACTAATATAGTACATAACAATATGCTTCCTAGAACTAAAAAAGGGTTCTTCATAAAATTTCCTCCTTAGATTTATACTTCTAATCAATAAATTTTATGAACAACCCTATATTTTTATTACTATTTATTTTTAGTCTTCTATTATTTCTATGTTTCCACCTAATGCAGTTATTTTCTTATCTATATCTACATATCCTCTTTGTATATGGTATATATCACCTATTTCAGTTTCACCTTCAGCTATAAGTCCACATAATATTAATGCCGCTCCAGCTCTTAAATCTGTAGCTTTAACCTTAGAACCATATAACTTATCTACTCCTGTTACTATAGCGCTTCTACCTTCTATTTTTATGTTAGCACCCATTCTGTTAAATTCTGCTACGTGCATAAATCTATTTTCAAAAACAGTTTCTATAACTACACCTGTTCCATTAGCAACTACATCCATAGCCATGAATTGAGCTTGAACATCTGTTGGGAATCCTGGATGTGGTAAAGTTTTTATATCTACAGACTTTAACACTTCTGGTCCTATTACTCTTACTGCATTTTCCATTTCTATTACTTCACAACCAGCTTCTATTAATTTAGCTGTAACTGGTTTTAAATGCTCCATTATTACATTTTCTATAGTTATATCACCTTTTGTCATAGCTGCTGCTACCATATATGTAGCTGCTTCTATTCTATCAGGAATTACATTGTGTTCTGCACCTTTTAATGACTTAACACCTTTTATTTTTATAGTGTTAGTTCCGGCACCTTTTACATCAGCTCCCATTTCATTTAAGAAGTTAGCTAAATCTACTATTTCTGGTTCCTCTGCTGCATTTTCTATTATAGTAGTTCCTTCTGCTAATGATGCTGCAAGCATTATATTTTCTGTAGCTCCTACCGATGGGAAGTCTAAGTATAGTTTAGATCCTACTAATTTTTCTGTATTAGCTTCTACAAATCCATGATCTATTATTACATTTGCACCTAATGCTTTAAATCCTTTTAAATGTAAATCTATAGGTCTAGTTCCTATAGCACATCCTCCTGGCATAGATATTTTAGTTTTGTTGAATCTTGCTAATAATGGTCCCATTACTAAGAAAGATGCTCTCATTTTTCTAACTAGTTCATATGGAGCTTCACAAGTAGTTATATTACTTGCATCTACAGTTAAGTTTCCGTCCTTATACTCAACTTCCGCCCCTAAATGTCTTAATAAATCTGATATTACATGAACATCCTTTAAATCTGGAACTCCTTTTAATACAGACTTTCCTTCTGCTAATAATGTAGCTGCTATTATTGGTAATACTGCATTTTTTGCACCATCTATTTTAACTTTTCCTACAAGTGGATTACTTTTTCTAACTATAATCTTTGCCATTTTTACTGTCTCTCCTCACCTTAAAATATTAATAATCTAATTTTATTATTGGTGTAGCTATATATATCATTGTTGTCTCTTCGTTCTCGCTATACCTAAATCCTATATTTAAATTTATCTTATTTCCTAAGTATTCTAAATAATCAGTCTTTATTTTTTTGCTAAAAGCTGTTACTGATATTAAGTTCTCATCTTCTATCTTATCAATTTCTTTAGCACTCATATTATATAATATTTTGTCTAAAATATCATTATATTTGTCTAATTGTAACTTTTTTTCGTATTCTCCGGCAATACAAGTATAAATATCTACCTTATCTGAATACGTATTTAAAGTTTTTTCTACGATTGCATAAATATCCACTATATCTTTATATACTTTATTGTCTAATATGTCAACTATAATATAAGACTCTTTTTTATTTTTATTTGCAACTATTATAGAAATATTTTTTTCAGCTTCCTCAATTTGAGCATATACCTGGCTTTGAGCTTTATTGTTTTTCTCTATCCACTTAATATTAGCTTCTTCTAATCCTAAGCTAGAAATTATATCCAAAGAGATGTTTTTCATTTCTTCTTTATTTAAAGTTTTATTTAAATAAGCATTTGATTTTAAATTATAAAATTTAAAGTTACTATCTAAATTTTCAAAAGTATTAACTAAACTTGTGTATCCATTATTCTGTTCTTGATTTATTGATTCTGCATAGCAAACTATTATTCCTAATAAAAATACTATTATAATACTTATAATACCTAATATTTTTTTCATATTAATCATCCCCTCTATAAACAATAACTTATACTATGAATTATTAACAAATTTATAGAGGTTATACTGATTATAAATATTCATATTAGGTTTATATGAAAATTTTTCAAAAAAAGACCTATACGATTATCTATCATATAAGTCTTTTGTGTTTTATATATTATTCAACTGTAACTGACTTAGCTAAGTTTCTTGGCTTATCTACATCACAACCTCTTTCAACAGCAACATAGTATGATAATAATTGAAGAGGTATAACTGTTAATATACTTGATAAAACATCATCTACATTTGGAACATATATTACGTGGTCAGATGATTTTTCAACTTCTTTATTCTTTTCTTGAGCTATAGCTATTACATAAGCACCTCTAGCTCTAACCTCTTCCATGTTAGAAACCATTTTTTCAAATAAATCTTCTTGAGATGCAACTGCTATTACTGGAGTTCCTTTTTCAATTAACGCTATTGTACCATGCTTTAATTCTCCAGCAGCAAATGCTTCTGCATGAATGTATGATATTTCTTTTATCTTTAAAGCACCTTCCATAGCTATATTGTAATCTAAGCCTCTACCTAAGTAGAAAGCACTATGCTTTTCTTTTAAAGTCTTAGCTATTTCTTTTATTTTATCTTCTTGCTTTAATGCCTCTTCTACTTTGCTTGGCATTTCTTTTAATTTTTCTATCATTTCATTGTAGTACTCTTTAGTTATAGTACCTTTCTTTATAGCAAAATCTAATGCTATCATGTAGAATGATACTAATTGAGTTGTATATGCTTTAGTTGAAGCAACAGATATTTCTGGTCCAGCCCAAGTGTAGAATACATCATCAGACTCTCTTGCTATTGAAGATCCAACAACATTTGTTACTGATAATATTCTAGCTCCTCTTTCTTTAGCATATCTTAATGATGCTAATGTATCTGCAGTTTCACCTGATTGACTTACTAATATTAATAATGTCTTATCATCTATAAATGGATCTCTATATCTGAACTCAGATGCTATATCAGTTATTACAGGTATTTTAGCAAACTTTTCTATAGCATACTTTCCTACAAGACCTGCATGATAAGCAGTCCCACATGCCACTATATAAACTCTATTTATTTTATCTAAGTCTTCCTTAGTCATTTTTATATCATCTAAATGGATTTCTCCATTTTCATTTAATCTTCTTATTAAAGTTTCCTTTACTCCATTTGGTTGTTCATATACTTCTTTTAACATGAAGTGTTCATATCCACCTTTAGATGCAGCTTCCACATCCCATGTTATTTCATTTACTTCTTTTTCTACTACTTCTCTATTTTCATTTAATATAGTTACTTTGTTTCCTACCATGTGAACAAATTCACCATTTTCTAAGAAGTATACTTTTCTAGTATACTTTAATATTGCAGGTATATCTGATGCTATGAAGTTTTCATCTTCTCCAAGACCAACAACTAATGGACTATCTTTTCTAACTGCAACTAATTCATTGTTGTTATCAGCACATACTACACCTAATGCATACGCACCTCTTAATTTTTGAGTTGCTTTATAAACTGCATCTAATAAATTACCTTCATAGTATTTATCAACTAGGTGAGCTACTACTTCTGTATCTGTTTGAGATAAGAATTTTACACCTTCTGCTTGTAACTCTTCTTTTAATTCCATGTAGTTTTCTATTATACCATTGTGAACTACAGCTATTGTTTTATCCATATTAAAGTGAGGATGTGAGTTAACATCTGATGGCTCTCCATGAGTTGCCCATCTTGTATGTCCTATTCCTAATCCACCTTGTATTGGGTTTTGTTCTAAGTTCTCAGCTAATACAGCTAATCTTCCTTTGAATTTTCTTATTTCTAATTCATTTCCAGTGTTTACTGCAACACCTGCAGAGTCATATCCTCTGTATTCAAGCTTTGAAAGTCCTTCTATTAGAACTTCTGTAGCCATTCTATTTCCTAAGTATCCAACTATACCACACATATTTGTGTCCTCCTAAAAATATTATTATTTATTATATATTTTTAGATTCAGGTCAGTTTACATAAGCTTTCTTTTATCAATGTAATTACTTACACTATTTGTAAAAGCTTTACGATGGTAAACACACCGCAGAGTATCCGCCGATTATTCGATAAACTCTGACCTCGTCAACTTAATTTTATGATTAAGCCCTGGCGCTTTTATAGTGAATAATGAGATTAATAATTTTTAAAATATATACTCTCATTATTCACTTTTTTATTAAGATAATTTACTTTGAATTAAATTAGCTAGGTTTGTTGCTAATTCTCTTAATTGACCTTCATCTTTACCTTCTAACATAACTCTTACTAATGGTTCTGTTCCAGATGGTCTTATTAATACTCTTCCTTCTCCAGCCATTAGCTTTTCTATTCTTTCTATTTCAGATTTTATTTCTGCATCTTCCATATACTTGTTTTTATTCTCATTTTTTATTCTTGCATTAACTAATACTTGTGGGTATTGAGTCATTACTGATGCAAGTTCTGATAAAGTTTTACCTTCTTCTTTAACTATTTGTGCTAATACTAAAGAACTTAAAACTCCATCTCCTGTTGTATTGTAA
>JAFOOW010000113.1 GCA_017425305.1 Peptostreptococcaceae bacterium
AGAAGTTATAGAAGAAATATGTTCTATAGTAGATGGACCAATAAGTGCAGAAGTTATAAGCTTAGAGTGCGATAAAATGGTTGAAGAAGCTTTAGAATTAGTTAAGTTACATAAGAACATAGTTATAAAAATACCTATGTGTATAGAAGGTTTAAAAGCAGTTAAAATATTAACTGAAAAGAATATAAAAACTAACGTTACATTAATATTCTCTTCACAACAAGCATTATTAGCAGCTAAAGCAGGAGCAACTTATGTAAGTCCATTCGTTGGAAGATTAGATGATATAGGAATGGTTGGAACTAACTTAATAGATGAAGTAAGTGCAATATTCAAAAACCACAGCATAAAAACTGAAATAATAGCAGCTAGTATAAGAAATCCAATACATGCATCAGAATGTGCAATAGCAGGAGCAGATATAGCTACTATACCATTTAATGTATTAAAGCAAATGGCTAAACATCCATTAACTGATATAGGAATAGAAAAGTTCTTAGCTGACTACAATAAATAAAATTTATAAATTTTGGAAAAAGGATTGACAATTTTCAGAAAATTACGTACTATAAAACTAACAAATAAATTTTAAAAAAATAAATACTTCTTATCAAGAGTGGTGGAGGGACTGGCCCAATGAAGCCCAGCAACCAGTATTATATACGGGTGCTAAATCCTGCAGCGTAAAGCTGACAGATAAGTATAATTATGCTATTTAGGCTTAAGTATTATACTTAAGCCTTTTTGATGTATTACAATAGGCTAATTATGCAGTGAGAAGTAAATAAAAAGGAGAGATAGTATGGAAAGACAAGTTAAAAAAGGAAATCCTTTTGCATTAATGCCGTTAGTAGTATTTTTAGTTTTATTCGTAGGAAGTGGAATTATAACTGGAGATTTTTATAAGATGCCAGTAGTTGTAGCATTTTTAATATCGGCAGCAGTAGCATTATTTTCAAATAGAAAAGCATCTTTACAAGATAAAATAGAAGTGTTTTGTAAAGGAGCAGGAGATAGTAATATTATATTAATGATTGTAATATTTTTACTTGCAGGAGGATTCTCTGGTGTAGCTAAGGCTATGGGTGGAGTAGATGCAACAGTAAATTTAAGCTTATCAATATTACCAGCTAATCTTTTAGTAGTTGGATTATTTATTATAGGATGTTTTATATCTGTTTCTATGGGAACTTCAGTTGGTACAATATCAGCACTTGCACCAATTGGTCTTGGAATAGCACAAACAACAGGAATAAGCTTACCTCTTGTAACTGGAGCTATAGTTGGGGGAGCAATGTTTGGTGATAATTTATCTATGATATCTGATACTACTATAGCAGCAGTTAATACTCAAGGTTGTGAACTTAAGGATAAGTTTAAAACAAACTTTTTAATAGTTTTACCAGCAGCAATAATAACATGTGTAATACTTATAATTTTATCATCAGGTAGTGCTATATCAACTAATGAAGTTTATACTTATGATATAGAAAAAGTAATTCCTTATTTAGCAGTTTTAGTTGGAGCTTTATGTGGAGTTAATGTATTTGTACTATTAGGATTTGGAATAGTATTTGCAGGATTTATAGGTATAGTTACAGGTTCATTTAATTTCTTAGGATTTATAGAAGCATTATCTGGTGGGATAAATGGAATGCAAGAACTATCTATATTAGTTTTAATAGTAGGTGGAGTTGTAGGATTAATTAAATTTAATGGGGGAATAGATTTTATACTTAACTTTATAAATAGCAAAATAAACTCTAAAAAAGGTGCTGAGTTTGGTATAGCTATATTAGTAAGTATTATAGATTTATGTACAGCTAATAATACTATAGCAATAGTTACAGCTGGACCACTTGCTAAAGATATATCAGAAAAATATGATATAGACCCAAGAAAATCAGCTAGTATACTAGATATATTCTCATCTTCTTTACAAGGAGTTATACCTTATGGAGCACAGCTTCTAACAGCAGCAGGAATATGTGGTATATCGTCAGTTGAAATAATTAGCTACTTACATTATCCAGGATTAATGTTTGTATTTGGAATATTATCTATAGTGTTTGGGGTACCTGCACTTAAAAAAGTAAAAAAACA
>JAFOOW010000008.1 GCA_017425305.1 Peptostreptococcaceae bacterium
TCAAAATGCACTATTAAAAACTTTAGAAGAACCCCCAGCATATGTAATAATCATATTAATAACAAGTAATAAAAACTCATTATTAGATACTATTAAATCTAGATGTGAAATAATAAAGTTTTTACCTGTTTCTTTTATACAAACTAAAAAGTATTTAGAGGATATGGGAATCGAAGAAAGAAAAGCAAGTATACTATCAACATTCTCAAGAGGGAGTATAAGTAAGGCATTAGAGCTGTCAGAATCTGCAGACTTTATGTTAATGAGAGAAGATATACAAAATAATATACAAACTTTATTAGAGAAAAATGTAGTAGAAATACTAGAACTACCATCTAAATATGATAAGTATAAAGATAATATTATAGAAGTTCTAGATATGATGATAAACTACTTTAGAGATATAATGATGTTAAAAGAAAATATAGGAAAAGATATGATTATAAATATTGATAAAATAACATATGTGCAAAATATGAGCAAGAAAATTAACTATTCTCAAGTATCTAAAATTATTGATATAATAGAGGAGACTAAGAAAAAGTTAAAAAGCAATTGTAACTTCAATTTGAGTATACAAGTGATGGCTTTAAATATATATGAGGTGATAAAATGATAAAAATAGTGGGTGTTAGATTTAAAAGCGCAGGAAAAATATATTATTTTGATCCTGTAGACTTTGAAATAGAGAAGAATATGGATGTAGTTGTTGAAACTGCAAGGGGCTTAGAATATGGTACAGTAGTTGTTGGACCAAAAGAATTAGATGAAAATGAATTAGTATCACCACTAAAGCCTATTGTTAGAATAGCTACAGAAGAAGATACGAAGATATATTTAGAGAATAAAGAAAAAGCTAAAGAAACTTTTGAAGTATGCCAAGAAAAAATAAAATATCATAATTTAACAATGTTTTTAATTGATTGTGAGTATACTTTTGATAGAAATAAATTAATATTCTACTTTACAGCAGAAGGTAGAATAGACTTTAGAGATCTTGTAAAAGATTTAGCATCTATATTTAAGACAAGGATAGAGCTAAGACAAATAGGGGTAAGAGATGAAGCTAAGTCTATAGGAGGACTAGGTCCTTGTGGAAGAAGATTATGTTGTTCTTCATGGTTAGGAGATTTCCAACCGGTTTCTATAAAAATGGCTAAGGACCAAAACTTATCACTTAACCCAACAAAGATATCAGGGATATGTGGAAGACTATTCTGTTGCTTAAAATATGAACATGATGTTTATAGTGAAGCATTAGAAAAGATGCCTTCGGTAGGTTCTTTAGTACAAGGTCCAGATGGAAAAGGTAAAATAATAGAAACTAATCCATTATTAGAACAAGTAAAAGTAGAATCAAATGATAAGACTATAAAGCTATATAGTATAGATGAAATAAAAGTTTTACAAGAAGCTAAAAGATGTGGTGGATGTTGTGGAAATAGAGATGAGCAATTAGATGCGGAAACTCTGAGAGAATTAAGAAAATTAGAAGACTAATTTAAGGGGTAGGATTGTTCCTACCTTTTTCAAATATAAAGTTTTTTAAACTAATATCACTATAAATTAAGACGAAAATTTTAATCATAAAGCAAGGAGAATTTATATGGAGATAAAATTAAAAGATACAGAAAGAATAGATGATATCCAGTTAAAAGGATTAAGATTAATACAAGATACTACTGGATTTTGCTTTGGAGTAGATGCAGTACTTTTAGCAAACTTTGCAACAGTAAGAAGAGGTGCTAGTGTAGTAGATTTAGGAACAGGTACAGGAATAATACCTATACTTATAGCTGGAAAAAGTGAAGCTAAAGAAATAATAGGTGTTGAAATACAAGAAGAAGTATATGAAATGGCTACAAGATCAGTACTTTTAAATGATTTACAAGATAGAGTTAAGATAGTAAATGGAGATATAAAAACTATAGACCAAATGCTAGAAGTTAATAAATTTGATGTAGTTACTTCTAATCCTCCATATATGCATGACAATGGTATAAAAAACCCTAATGATAAGAAAGCTATATCTAGACATGAAGTACTTTGTAACTTAGAAGATGTTATGAGAGCATCATCTAGACTATTAAAAGACTTAGGAAAGTTCTATATGATTCATAGACCTACTAGATTAATAGAAATTATAACATTAGGAAGAAAGTATAAGTTAGAGCCTAAACAAATACAATTTATACATCCTAAACAAGGTAAAGCTCCTAACATAATGTTAGTTCAATTTACTAAGGGTGGAAAGCCTGATTTAAAAATATTAGACCCACTTTATGTATATGATGAAAATGGACAATACACTCAACAGATAAATGATATATATGCAAATCAAGATATAGGAGAAAAATAATGAGCGGAAAATTATATGTATGTGCAACTCCAATAGGAAATTTAGAAGATATAACATATAGAACTCTTAGAGTATTAAATGAAGTTGATTTAATAGCAGCAGAAGATACAAGACATAGTATAAAACTTCTAAATCATTTTGAAATATCAAAGCCTTTAACTAGTTACCATGAACATAATAAAGATAGTAAAGGTGGATATTTAATAAATAAACTATTAGAAGGCGAAAATATAGCTTTAATAAGTGATGCTGGTATGCCAGGTATATCAGACCCAGGAGAAGAAGTTATAAAACAAGCTATAGAAAATAATATAGAAATAGAAGTACTACCAGGAGCAACAGCATCTATAACTGCTTTAGTAGGTTCAGGATTAGAAACAGCTAAGTTTGCATTTGAAGGATTTTTAGATAGAGATAAAAAAAGAAGAAGAGAACAATTAGAAGAAATAAAACATGAAAAAAGAACTATAATATTCTATGAATCACCACATAGATTAAAAGATACTTTAAAAGATATGTTAAAGATATTAGGTAATAGAAGTATATCTATAAATAGAGAATTAACTAAGAAGTATCAAGAAATAATAAGAAATGATATACAAGGATGTATAGATATATTTAATGAGAGAGAAGTTAAAGGTGAATTTGTACTTATAGTTGAAGGATTTAAGGGTGAAATAGAGAAAGTTTGCGAATATGACCACCTTAATGAAAGAGATTATGTACAAAAACTAATTGAAGAAGGTATAACTAAGAAAGATGCTATAAAAATAGTTTGTAAAGAAAGAAAGTTAAAGAAAGATGTTGTGTATAAACAAGTTTTAGATTTATAAGACTGAGGTGGTAAAATGAGCTTGGCTCAGAAGCTATTAGATTGTATAAAAAGCAATTCAAGTTATGAATGTATAAAAGATATGGATAGTTCAGGGCAGTTAGAAATATTAATGCCTATAATCAAAGATATGAAGAGTGTAGGTGAGTGTAAATATCATGTAGTTAATTGTTTTGAACATTCATTGTTAGCATTAAAAACATTTGAAGAAATTTTAAATACTAATAACTTTTTTGAATCACATTTAAGTAATGAAATACACAAGAATTTAAATGAGCAATTAGATGATGGATTAACAAAGAAAGATATTCTTAAATTAGGGATATTGCTTCATGATATAGGTAAACCAGAAGCTAAAACTATAGATAACACAGGTAGAGTAAGATTTAGAAGGCATGAAACAATAGGTGCAGATAAAATATTTTCAATCGGTAAGATATTAAATTTAAGTGATAGCAATGTATTAATATTATATAAATATGTTAAATATCATATGGCATTATTACAAATGTATAAAACAGGTGACATGAGCAAAGATAACTTATTCAATGTATTTGATAAACTATGTAATGAGACTATAGATGTATTTATATTAGGGTATGTAGATATAGTATCAACTAGAAAATTATTAAACCCTGATGAAGATATGAAAATTATAGAAACCTATATGAACTATGCTTTAACAAACTATTTATATAATTATAAAAATATAAAGAATTAGATATATTTTAGTAAAATATTACAAATAAAATATAGACAATTATCCAAAATTTGTATATGATAAAGGTGTATTAAAAATTAAAGTTAATACGCCTTTATTATATTTATAAGTAAAGTATTAATGTAATATAGGTTTATATTATAACTTAATGGAAAACGATACTTTAAGTTTTACATATAATCTGGGGAGGAAAAATGATGAAAAAGGATATATCAAGTAAATTAAAATCTATACAACCATCAGTTACTTTAGCAATAACTGCAAAAGCTAAAAGCTTAAAAGCTCAAGGTATAGATATAATAGGATTCGGAGCTGGTGAACCAGACTTCAAAACACCTAAGCATATAAGAGATGCAGCTATAAGAGCTATAGAACATGAAAGTATAGGATACACAGCAGCTTCAGGAATGGAAAGCTTAAAACAAGCTATATGTGATAAATTCAAGAGAGATAATAATTTAGAATATACTCAAGATCAAATAGTTGTATCAAATGGTGCAAAACACTCATTATACAATATATTAGCAGCTATATGTAACCCAGGAGATGAAGTAATAGTTCCTAATCCTTACTGGGTAAGTTATCCAGAATTAGTTAGATTAGTAGATGCTGAGCCAGTATTCGTTGAATGTCCAGAATCTGCAGA
>JAFOOW010000114.1 GCA_017425305.1 Peptostreptococcaceae bacterium
AGTGTCCTAATACTACATAATCTATGTTTAATTCTTTTAACATAGGTGCAGATATTTCTCCTGTAAATGCTCCTTGTTCTGCATAGTGCATATTTTGAGCACCTATTTTTATGTTAGTTCCTTTAGTAGCTTCCTTTAAGTCTTTTAATAAAGTAAAAGGAGCACATATAACAGCTTCTACATCTGTATTATTAACTTTATCTTTTATATCATTAACAAACTCTACAGCTTCTGCTATAGTTTTGTGCATTTTCCAGTTACCTGCTATTATTGGCTTTCTCATATTTATATTCCTCCAACGCTATACTTTATAGCTATATTATTTATTATCTAAAGCTACTATTCCTGGTAATTCTTTACCTTCTAAGAATTCTAAAGATGCTCCTCCACCTGTTGAAACATGAGTCATCTTATCTCCAAATCCTAATTGATTAACTGCAGCTGCAGAGTCTCCTCCACCTATTACAGTAGTAGCATCAGTTAAATCTGCCATTGCCTTTGCAACAGCTAATGTTCCTTTATTGAAGTTTTCAAATTCAAATACTCCCATAGGTCCATTCCATACTATTGTCTTAGATTCATTTACTGTATTTACATATAGCTCTATAGTCTTAGGTCCTATATCTAATCCCATAAATCCTTCTGGTATATTAGCACCTTCAGTTATAAATGGTTCTACATCAGCAAATTTATCAGCTACAGCATTATCTATTGGTAATAAGAATTTAACACCTTTAGCTTCTGCCTTAGACATCATTTCTTTTGCATATTCAACTCTATCTTCTTCTACTAAAGAAGTTCCTATTTCATATCCTAAAGCTTTTAAGAATGTATATGACATTCCTCCACCTATTATTATGTTGTCTACTTTTTCTAATAATTGCTCTATAACAGCTATCTTATCAGAAACTTTAGCTCCACCTAATATTGCAGTGAATGGTCTTACCGGATTAGCAACTGCTTCTCCTAAGAACTTTAACTCTTTTTGTATTAAGTATCCACATGCTCTTTCTTCTAAAAATTCACCTGCTCCAACAGTTGAACAGTGAGCCCTATGAGCAGTTCCAAATGCATCATTTACGAATATTTCAGCTAAAGAAGCTAATTCTTTAGAGAAGTTCTCTTCATTCTTAGTTTCTTCTTTTCTATATCTAGTATTTTCTAATAATACTACATCTCCATTTTCCATTTTTTCTACAGCAGACTTAGCATTTTCTCCTACAACATTTTCATCAGCTGCAAAAATAACTTCTTTTCCTAACATTTCAGATAATCTTTTAGCTACCGGTGCTAAAGATAACTCTGGCTTAGCTTCACCTTTTGGCTTACCTAAGTGAGAACATAATATAACTTTTGCTCCATTGTCTACTAAGTATTTTATAGTAGGCATTGCTCCATTTAATCTATTTTCATCAGTTATAATTCCATCCTTTAAAGGTACATTGAAGTCACATCTTACTAATACTTTTTTTCCACACACATTTATATCTTCTATAGTCTTTTTATTAAGCATTGACATAGTTAATCTCCTTTTAAACCCAAATATACTTTTACTAATAAAAAGCCCGAGCCCGTAGCATTAAACTACAAACCCGGACTTTATATATTTATTATAAGTTTTTCTTTAGCGAAATTACTTAGCTAAGTTTGCGAAGTATCCTAATGTTCTTATTAATTGAGAAGTATAAGACATTTCATTGTCATACCAAGAAACAACTTTAACTAATTGCTCTCCGTTTACTTCCATAACTCTTGTTTGAGTTGCATCGAATAATGATCCATAAGATATTCCTATTATATCAGAAGATACTAATTGTTCTTCAGTATATCCGAAAGATTCGTTAGAAGCAGCTTTCATTGCAGCATTTATTTCTTCTACAGTTACTTTCTTATCTAATGTACAAACTAATTCAGTTAAAGAACCAGTTATAACTGGAACTCTTTGAGCTCCTCCATCTAATTTACCTTTTAATTCAGGTATAACTAAACCTATAGCTTTCGCAGCTCCTGTAGTATTAGGAACAATATTAGAAGCAGCTGCTCTAGCTCTTCTTAAGTCACCTTTAGCATGAGGACCATCTAAAGTATTTTGGTCATTAGTATAAGCATGTATTGTAGTCATGAATCCTTTTTGTAATCCAAATACATCATTTAATGTTTTAGCCATTGGTGCTAAACAGTTAGTTGTACAAGAAGC
>JAFOOW010000115.1 GCA_017425305.1 Peptostreptococcaceae bacterium
GAGATACTTTTAGAGAAGTAATGAGAGAAATAAATCAACCTGTAGTAGTAAGTGATATAGTAACTGACTTAAAAAGTGGATTAGAATTTGCACAAAAAATAGGATACCCAGTAGTTGTAAGACCAGCTTACACACTAGGAGGAACTGGTGGAGGTATAGCTGAAAATGTTGAAGAACTAACAGAAATACTTACACAAGGACTACAATTAAGTCCAGTTAGCCAGGTTTTACTTGAAAAAAGCATAAAAGGTTGGAAAGAAATAGAGTATGAAGTAATAAGAGATGGTAATGGAAACTGTATAACAGTATGTAACATGGAAAATATAGACCCTGTTGGAGTTCATACAGGAGATAGTATAGTTGTTGCACCTAGCCAAACATTAAGTGATAGAGAATACCAAATGCTTAGAAAAGCATCTATAGATATAATAAATGCTATAGAAGTTAAAGGTGGATGTAATGTTCAAATAGCTTTAAATCCACATAGCTTAGAATATGCAATAATAGAAATAAACCCAAGAGTTTCTAGATCATCAGCTCTAGCATCAAAAGCTACAGGATATCCAATAGCTAAAGTTGCAGCTAAGATAGCTTTAGGATATACATTAGATGAAATAGAAAACTCAGTAACAAAGAAAACTTATGCATGTTTTGAACCAACTCTTGATTATGTAGTAGTTAAGATACCAAAGTGGCCATTTGATAAGTTTAAGAAAGCTAATAGAAAACTAGGAACAAAAATGATGGCAACAGGAGAAATAATGAGTATAGGAAGTAACTTTGAAGCTGCTTTATTAAAAGGAATAAGATCTCTTGAAATAGGAAAATATTCATTAGTTCATACTCCATCAGAAGAAAAAAGCTTAGAAGAATTAAAGCAAAGTATAGTAGTTCCTGATGATGAAAGACTATTTGACCTAGCTGAGATGATAAGAAGAGGCTACAAAATAGAAATGATAGAACAAATCACTGGTGTAGATAAGTGGTTTATAAATAAATTTAAATGGATAGTAGAACAAGAAGAAAAATTAAGAGGAATGCAAATAGAAGACCTAAATAAAGATTACTTATTAGAGTTAAAGAAAAAAGGATTTTCTGATAAAGGTATAGCTGACTTAATGAAGATAAGTCCAGAAAGACTATGTGAATTAAGAAAACTATATAACATACAACCAGCATACAAAATGGTTGATACATGTGGAGGAGAGTTTGATGCATTATCTCCATATTATTACTCAACTTATGAGCAATTTGATGAAGTTGAAGTAAGTAATAGAAAAAAAGTAGTAGTATTAGGATCTGGACCAATAAGAATAGGTCAAGGTATAGAGTTTGACTATTGTTCAGTTCATTGTGTTAAGTCATTAAGAAAAATGGGAATAGAAACTATAATAGTAAACAACAACCCAGAAACAGTAAGTACAGACTTTGATATATCAGATAAATTATACTTTGAGCCACTAACAGAAGAAGAAGTATTAAATATAATAGAAAAAGAAAATCCAGATGGAGTTATACTTCAATTTGGTGGTCAAACAGCTATAAAGCTAGCGAAGTTCTTAGATGAAAAGAAAATAAAAATATTAGGAACTGACTTTGCTAACATAGATGCTGCAGAAGACAGAGAAAAGTTTGAAGAATTACTTGAAAAGTTAGATATAAATAGACCAAAAGGAAAAGGTGTATGGTCAGTAGAAGAAGGTATAGAAGAAGCTGAAAAACTAGGATATCCAGTATTAGTTAGACCTTCATATGTTCTTGGTGGTCAAGGTATGGAAATAACTTATGATGAAAATAAGTTAGCTAGATACTTAGAAGATGCATTTATAAGAGATATTAAAAACCCCGTACTTATAGATAAGTACTTAACAGGTAGAGAAATAGAAGTAGATGCTATATGTGATGGAGAAGATATATTAATACCAGGAATAATGGAACACTTAGAAAGAGCAGGGGTTCACTCTGGAGATAGTATAACAATGTATCCAAGTCAAAATGTAAGTGATGAAATAAAAGCTAAGATATTAGATTACACTAAGAAAATAGCTTTAGAGTTAAATGTACTTGGAATGGTAAATATACAATTTATAGAATATCAAAAAGAACTATATATAATAGAAGTTAACCCAAGAGCAAGTAGAACAGTACCATATATAAGTAAGGTAAGTAATGTACCTATAGTAGACTTAGCTACTAGATGTATGTTAGGTGAAAAGTTAGCTGATATGGGATATGGAACAGGAGTATATAAAGAACCTAAGTTAATATCTGTAAAAGTTCCTGTATTCTCTATGTCAAAACTAGCTAGTGTTGATGTAAGCTTAGGACCTGAAATGAAATCTACAGGAGAAGTTTTAGGAGTAGGTGAAACTTTAGAAGAAGCTTTATACAAGGGATTCTTA
>JAFOOW010000116.1 GCA_017425305.1 Peptostreptococcaceae bacterium
AGAAGTAAGTAAAGATGTTAACCACTTAATAACTATAAACTTATTTACTACAATAACAAATGCAAACTTTGATGATGAAGTATTCTATCAAAGAGTTAAAGAAACTTTAGCTACTAAAGAAGCTTTATTAGCTAAATTAGATAATAAAGAAAACTTATCAGAGTCAGCTTTATACAATGCTACTTCAAAGTTAGAGTTAGATGAAAAATCAACTAAGGTTGGAGTGTTAGCAACTGAAAATGAAGATATAAGAAGTTTAAGAGAGTTAATAATCTATGGAATAAAAGGGATGTCAGCATATATGAAGCATGCTAATGCATTAGGATATGATAGTGAAGATATAAATGCATTTATGCAAGCTACTTTAGCAAAAACTTTAGATAATAATTTAACTATAGATGAATTAATAGCATTAACTTTAGAAACTGGTAAAGTAGGGGTAGATGGTATGGCTTTACTTGATAGTGCAAATACAGGAACTTATGGACATCCAGAAATAACTAAAGTTAATATAGGAGTTAGAAAAAATCCTGGGATACTTGTATCAGGACATGATTTAAAAGACTTAGAATTATTATTAAAGCAAACAGAAGGAACAGGAGTAGATGTTTATACTCACTCAGAAATGCTACCAGCTCATTACTACCCAGCATTTAAAAAGTATTCTCATTTTGCAGGTAACTATGGAAATGCTTGGTGGAAGCAAAAAGAAGAGTTTGAAAGCTTTAATGGACCAATATTAATGACTACAAATTGTATAGTACCACCAAAAGATAGCTATAAAGATAGAATATACACTACAGGAGCAGCTGGATTTATAGGTGTTAAACACATAAAAGGTGAAAGTGAAGATAACAAAGATTTCTCAGAAATAATAGAACAAGCTAAAAAATGTTCTCCTCCAACTGAAATAGAAACTGGAGAAATAGTAGGAGGATTTGCACATAATCAAGTATTATCACTTGCAGATGCAGTAGTAGAAGCTGTTAAAACTGGAGCTATAAAGAAATTCTTTGTAATGGCAGGTTGTGATGGTAGAGCAAAATCAAGAAACTACTATACTGATTTTGCAAAAGCACTACCAAAGGATACAGTTATACTTACAGCAGGTTGTGCAAAATATAAGTACAACAAATTAAATTTAGGTGATATAAATGGAATACCAAGAGTATTAGATGCAGGTCAATGTAATGACTCTTACTCATTAGCTTTAATAGCACTTAAATTAAAAGAAGTATTTGAACTTAATGATATAAATGAATTACCAATAGCCTTTAACATAGCTTGGTATGAACAAAAAGCAGTAATAGTATTATTATCATTATTATACCTAGGAGTAAAGAATATACATCTAGGACCAACACTACCAGCCTTCTTATCACCAAATGTAGCTAAGGTTTTAGTTGAAAACTTTGGTATAGGTGGTATAACTAACGTAGAAGATGATTTAAAAATGTTTATGGAAGAAAAAGCATTATATTAATCAATATTTATATAATTAAAAAAGAGCTACTATAATTAGTAGCTCTCAGATTGTAGACAAAATAGCCATTTTAAGTTATATAAAATGGCTATTTTCTTTTTTATAAAAATTTTTAGTAATAACATACTAAAAATAGGCGTAAGCCTTAGATTATCGGATGTACCTTTCCACATCCAATTGGCTAATTTTTTTAGGTTCATGCATGAGAAAATAAGGCTTACCTCCATATCAATTTTCGACAAGCCTCTCAATTTTGTATATCTCATACTATGTTTTTCTTTTGCATCTGCAAAAACTCGTTCAATTGTTTCTTTACGTTTACTGTAAATTTTTTTTACATAGGGCTTATGTCTAAGGTGGTCTGCTTCTTCTAAATAATTTTGCCATATATGTCTTGTAACTAACTTTTGTTTATTTTTACTATTAGTACAACTATTTAAATGTTTACAGGATTTACAATCACTTGGATTAGATTTGTACTCTCTATATCCATCTCTATTAGTAAAGGAGCATTCCTTATAGGAATGTTAATAGTATCAGTTTTAGGAATGGCTATAGGCTTAGTAGATGTACCAACTTCATTAGTTTCTAGTGTACCTTCTATGAAGCCAGTATTCTTACAAGCATTATCAATTCCTTGGGATCAAATATTTAGTTTTGATATGTTTATGGTAGTACTTACATTCTTATTTATGGACTTATTTACGACAGTAGGATGTTTAGTAGGAGTAGCATCAAAGGGTAATATGTTAGATGAAAATGGAAAATTACCTAGAGTTAAATCAGCATTACTTTCAGATGCAATAGCGACAACAATTGGTGCTTTACTAGGAACATCAACAGTAACATCATAT
>JAFOOW010000117.1 GCA_017425305.1 Peptostreptococcaceae bacterium
TCATTAACACCAAAGTACTTTAACATAGTAGCTTTTTGCTCAGATGATAAGTTTGCACCTAAAGTAACAACTCTAGCACCATCTGCAAAAACTAAAGACATACTTCCTAAAAAAACAGAAGCACATATAGCTAAAGATATCATTCTTTTTCTAAGTATTTTATTCATAAATTTCATTCCTTTCACATTTTCAACTTAAACTAAATTATTAACATTATAATAAACTATCTAGTTTAACCTGACGATTACAAAATTATAACATTTTTTCATCTTATACTCAAATACTATATATATATTCAAAATATGGTAATAAATGATTATAAAAAAACAAGGTATAAAATTAGATATACCTTGTTTTAATTTATATAATATTAATTTTAGAAAATGTAAATATATTATTAACCTATGAACATTTGTGTCCAGTATAATGAAGAACCATTTGAAGCTATACCAACACCTAATTCAGTAAAGTTTGGATTTAATATATTTTTTCTATGTCCTTCTGAGTTCATCCAAGAGTTCATTACTTGTTGAGGAGTTGTTTGACCCATAGCTATGTTTTCTCCAGCAGTTCTATAGCTTATACCAAATTTATTCATCATATCAAATGGAGAACCATAAGTTGGAGAAGTATGGTCAAAGTAGTTTTTATTAATCATATCTTGAGATTTCATTGTAGCTACATTTGATAATTTAACATTAAGTTTAAGTGGTTTTAAACCTCTACTAGTTCTTTCTTTATTAACTAAGCTAAGAACCTCTTGTTGGAACTGAGCATATTGTCCAGTTGGAGTTGTAGATGGAGCACTTGTGCTTGTATCATTATTTGTATTACCATTACTATTGTTATTATTATCTGGTTTAGTTACAGGTTTATTAGATGGAGTTGATGGTTTAACTGGTGTAGATGGAACCTCAGTATTTACATCTGGTTTAAACTCTGGAACCTCAGGTTTTGTAACTGGTTTTTGAGCACCACAGCCATGTGATACATGAGAGTATATAGGTTTTGTTGGAACTGAACATACCTTACCGTTTATGTACATGCATATATAACCTTTAGTTTGTTTACAGTTAAATTTCTTAGCACAAGTTTCTTTAGATGCTGCATTTATAGGAAAAGCAGATGTTGCTGTTACTAAAGAAACTACTCCTAATGATAATAATGTTTTTAATTTTATATTCATATAAGTCACCTCGTCATTGATTAATTTTCTGAAAATGTTACTAATTTGTAACCTTTAAAGTAGAGCTATGCCCTATCCAATAAACATCATAACATAAAGCAATAGAAAAAATACATGTAAAGTTATAACAAAAATATATAAATATAACATTTATGAGTAAAATTTCTTTATGATGGTATAAACATTATAAAAGTGTCAAAGATAGATAGGTAAATAAAATACTAGACATTATATTGAAAAAATTTTATATGTGTTATACTATAAAAAGGAAGTAACTGTAAAGATTGAAAGGAGAAATTTTATGTCAAAAGAATTAGTAAAAGATAGAGTTATAAGATATTTAATGGAAGACTTATATGTTCCTGAAGATATGATAGATACAGATGTAGCATTATCAGAATTTGAAGAAGGTGCTGAAGGTGTTATAGATATAATGGTAAATGTTAAAGATAGTGAAGATTACTATGCACCAGTTATGATAATAAAATGTTTAGATGAAGAAACTCCATTACAAGGAGAAGAAGCTCAAGAAGCAGTAGCATTTTTAGAAGATGTTGATAATATAACTATGGCAGGAAGAGCTATATTAACAAATGGAAATGAAATGATGTATGCTAACTGGGATGGAGAAGAATATAGTACAGAAGATGATTTACCAGAATATGAAGTTATGGTAAAAGAATTCTTTGAAATGGAAGCTGCAATAAAAGAAGAGGAAGCAAAACATCACCATGAATGTGGATGTGGTTGTGGACATGACCATGGGCATGACCATGGAGATGACCACGAATGCTGTGGAGGAAATTGCGGTTGTAATCACCACCACGAATAATATATAAAGTAAAAATATATTTAAATTTGTAACTATAAAAGGGATTAGCTTGACTAATCCCTTTTATTAGTGGTATTATAAATCTGTTATAATCTCATATTTTATATTTTACCGAAAATATAGGGGCAAGAATATTTAGGACATTATTAATATGGGATTTAAAATTGTCGTTCGAGGATAAAAGACTGCATAATTTGCAGTCTTTTGTTCTTTTTACAGATAAATAGATGAATTTGAATAATATTAAAAAAAATATAAAAAATTTTCAAGGGTTTTATATGGGGAATGTAGAATAATAGATAAAAGAATTTGTTGACAATTAAGAAGTATTTTTTTTATAGAAAGTACATAGTATTAATTGAGATGAAACTACAGACACTTTCAAATTGAATTAATAAACTATTAAAGATAGAAGGGGTAAATTATGGGGGCTAAAAGAGAGCATACTTACGAAAACTATATATATAGTGATTCGGCAAATTCATCAAACGCTATGAAAATGTACTTAAAGGAAATAGAAGAGTACAAAATGTTGTCTGCAGTAGAGGAAATAGAACTTGCAAAAAAGATAAACGAATCATGCGAAAAATCTAAAGAAGAATTTATAAATGCAAACTACAGGCTAGTTGTTAGTATTGCAAAAAAATATAAAAAAGAAACCATAGATATGCTTGACTTAATACAAGCAGGAAATATAGGTCTTATAAAAGCTGTTGAAAAATATGATTATACAAAAGGATATAAGTTTAGTACATATGCTACTTGGTGGATTAAGCAAAGTATAACAAGATATATAGATGATTGTGAAAATACAATTAGAATTCCAGTACACCTTCACCAAAGAATAAACTTTGTAAAAAGAAAAAAACAAGAATTATCTACAGAATTGCAGAGAGAACCTAGTCTTGATGAATTGGCTATGGCTTGTGATATAGAACTTGAAAAAGTTATAGATTTATTAAAAAGAGATAAAAATGTAGTGTCATTAGATACTCCTATAAAAGAAGATGAAGATAGTAGCTTAGTAGAATTTATACCATCAGATGCATACTTTGAAGATATTGTAATACATGAAGTGGAACAATTAAATCTAAGAGAAAAAATAGAAGAACTATTACAAGGCCTTGGCGAACAAGAACAAAAAGTAGTAAGAATGAGATTTGGATTAGATGATGATACACCAAAGACTCTTGAAGAAATAGGAAAGGTATTTGGGGTTACAAGAGAAAGAATAAGACAAATAGAAGCTAAAGCTATAAGAAAGTTAAGACATCCAAGTAGATTAAAGCAATTAAAACATTTTTATTAATAGAATATAAAAGAAAAATATATTTCCGGTAAAGAAATTTATTTTTCTTTTTTTATTGTCATAATCATATTAAATTAACAAAATAATATAATGATATCATAGGATAAAAATTTAATCATTAAGGAATGATGTATGATGATTAATAAAGATAATAGA
>JAFOOW010000118.1 GCA_017425305.1 Peptostreptococcaceae bacterium
CAATTTTCTAAACTATATTTATACAGTATCTCTCTAAATTATACATTTTCGATATTTGGGTAAAAGTTATATCTATTATTTAATAAACCTCCATATAAAATTATAGATTTTTTACCTTTGTAAAAGTGGTACAAATCTTCTTATTAATTAATACAATACCATATAGAAGTAAACTTCTTGGAGGTAGACATCATGAAAGAAATAATCAAAATATCTAATCTTAATCAAACTTTTTATACTAAAGAAGGAGAGCTAGAAGTTCTTAAAGATATGAATTTCACTTTAAATGAAGGTGAAATTCTTACTATTCTTGGACCTAGTGGTTCTGGAAAATCAACTATATTAAACATACTAACTAACCTTTTAAAACCAACAAGTGGTGATGTAATTATAAACGGAAAGATAGGATATATGTTTCAAAAAGATAATCTACTTGAATGGCGAAATATAATGGATAATATCACTATCGGTCTTGAGATTCAAAATAAAAAAACTGATGAAGCAATGAAAAGAGTTGAAAGACTTCTAAAAACATATAATCTATGGGAATATAGAAACATGTACCCAAAAGAGTTATCAGGAGGTATGCGACAAAGAGTTGCACTTATTAGGACTTTAGCTACAGGTCCTGATGTTCTTTTGCTTGATGAACCATTCTCTGCGCTTGACTATAGAACAAGACTTATCGTAAGTGATGATGTTTATAAAATAATTAAAAATGAAGGTAAGTCTGCAATTCTAGTAACTCACGACATTTCGGAAGCAATATCTATGTCAGATAAAATAATAGTAATAACTAAAAGACCTGCATCAGTTAAAAGTTTATATACTATAAATTTAGATATAACAGAAGAAAGAACTCCTATGGTATCTCGTAATGCTTCTAATTTTAAAGATTATTTCAACATCTTGTGGAAGGAGTTAGATTCTTATGAAACAAAGTAAGATTTCTAAAGGACATAATGAATATCTAAAATCTTTAAGAAAAGAAAAAATAACTATATTTACTTCTCAAATAGCTCTATTAGTTGGTTTTATAGTTCTTTGGGAGGCTTTAGCTAGATTAAATATAATAGATGTGTTTTTATTTAGTAAACCTAGTGATATATATAGTTTATTTATTAAATATATACAAAATGGAGAATTATTTAAACACTTATGGATATCTACTTATGAAACTTTAGCTGGACTTTTAATAGGTACAGTTTTAGGTATATTGGTAGCTATAGTACTATGGTGGTCTGAAAGACTTTCTAAAATTTTAGACCCATTTTTAGTAGTTTTAAATGCACTTCCTAAAACAGCTCTTGCTCCTATTCTTATAGTTTGGGCCGGTGCTGGTATTAAAGGTATTATAGTTATTGCTATCACAATATCTGTAGTAGTTACAATATTATCAGCTTATAATTACTTTATTAACGTGGATGAAGATAAAATTAAAATGTTAAAAAGCTTTGGAGCAACTAAATTTCAAATTCTTACAAAACTTATATTCCCTTCTAATATAGGAAATTTAATAAATTTAACAAAAATAAATATAGGAATGGCTTGGGTTGGAGTTATAGTTGGAGAATTTTTAGTTTCTAGATATGGACTTGGTTATCTTATAGTTTATGGTGGTCAAGTATTTAAATTAGATTTAGTAATGATGGGAGTTATTGTACTTGCAATTTGTGCTCTTATTATGTATCAAGCTCTAAATTTAATTGAAAAAATATATAGATCAAGAAGATAGTAAATATGTGTAACAGGTAAGCTTTTACTTTAATATTATACAATAAGTTAATTACTTAAGGGAGGATCATCATGTTTAAGAAAACTTCAGCTTTATTATCAGTAATAACAAGTCTATCTTTAGGACTTACTGGTTGTACTTTAAATGGAGGATCTACAAAGGAATCTAAAGATAAAATTCCGCTAACTGTAGCCGAAGTTACTCACTCTATCTTCTATGCTCCACAGTATGTTGCAATAAGTGAAGGATTCTTTGAAGAAGAAGGTATAGAAATAGACCTTATAAATACTCAAGGTGCAGATAAAACAATGGCAGCTTTACTTTCAGGTGAAGCAGATATAGGTCTTATGGGACCTGAAGCTTCTATATATGTTTCTAACCAAAGTAAAGATAATTATGCTGTAAACTTTGCTCAACTAACTCAAAAAGATGGTAACTTCTTAATTTCTCGTACTCCAAATGATAACTTCTCTTTTGATGAATTAAAAGGAAAAGAAATTCTTGGTGGTAGAAAAGGTGGAGTTCCTGAAATGGCTTTAGAATATGCATTAAAGCAAAAGGGGCTTACTTTAGGTACTGATGTTGAGAAAGGCGAAGTTAATGTTAGAACAGATGTACAGTTTAATGTACTTTCAGGATCTTTCATAGCTGGTGAAGGTGATTATGTAACTTTATTTGAACCTACAGCTTCTGAGCTTGAAAAACAAGGTAAAGGATATATAGTAGCTTCTATAGGTGAAGAATCTGGTATAATCCCATATACTGCCTACTCTGCACCTAAAGATTATATAGAAAAAAATCCTGATATAATTCAAAGCTTTACAAATGCTATATATAAGGGACAAACTTGGGTTCAAAATCATTCTGCAGAAGAAATAGCTGATTCTGTAGCTCCATTCTTTACTGACTTTACTAAGGAAGAATTAGTTACAGTTGTTGAAAGATATAAATCAATAGATGCATGGGCTCATACACCTATTTTAAGTGAAGAAAGCTTAAATCATCTAATGGAAATTATGGAAGAAGCAAATGAGCTTGATAAGAGAGCTCCTTATGATAAGATAGTTAATACTAGATTTGCTGAAGAAAGTGTAAATACAATAAAATAAGAATTTTTAATAGTAACAATTTCTTTTTTATGGAATATAATTTAGTATAGTTGAAAATACTATTAGTAAATCAACTTTTAGGATTCGACCTCTTGTTCAATTTTAAATATATACAATAGTTTATTCTAGGCGAATACCTTAAAAAGGATAAGATATTTATTTAAAATATCTTATCCTTTTTAGAATTTTTAAAATTATATATCACCATTTAACAAAGTTATCTTCAATAATACCTATAATATTATTAAATTTTACTTCCTTTCTTTTTATAGTTACAATTCCATTTAAATATCCTATATACTGTTTTTGATTTAATCTAAAACAAAGTAATCTATTAGTTTTATCATTATACAGTATAGGTATAAATTCTATGTTAACCTCATCTGTACTTTTAGATTTTATATTGTAAATATTATTTTCTTTATCATATATAAATTCTACATCATCATAGATTTTATATACCTTACCATCTATCTTTATTCCATTTTCATTTACACCTGTTTTATCCGTATATTTAGATGCTAGGTTAATTCCTATAATTTCTCCAGCTTCACTTTTAAATCCACTAATTAGCCAATTCCAAGACTTCTTATGTTGCCAAATACCTCTTCCATAATCTATAAAAGCTAATGAATTTTCTAAGTTATATTCATTATTATTTATAGAAAAATTACCTTCATTTTCTAAGCTAATATGTTTCGATGTATAATGAAAATGATTGTATGTCCAAGGAATTACTGCATTTATAGATTCATAGTCAAGATTTATAGTTGATGTAATATCAATTCCATTCCACATAAATTCTATATGCAAATAGTTGTTAATTCTTAATATATTTATAAATCTATATTTATCTTCATAATATGCATAGGAGTTTATTCTATCATCTATTATTATATTTTTACTTAATTTACATCTCATATGTTTATTAATTGTAGATTTTGTTTTCATATCATAAAAATCCACTATTAATATAGATGAATAATCTAAACTTATTATAAAAAAAGAAAATATAAAATTATTTTCTATCCAAATATATCTATTCCATATTTTTTTCATAAAAAATTTATTTTTTATACTG
>JAFOOW010000119.1 GCA_017425305.1 Peptostreptococcaceae bacterium
CAAGATAAATCTTTTATAGCACTATATAAAAAAACTACTAATGACACATATATTTTTCACAGTATAGTTGATAATTTAAATACTATAGATAATTTTTATTTTTATAATCAATTCTTTATAGTTGAACAATTCATAAAAATTCCTTCTAATATTGAAAATAATAAAAAATTTATTGAAATTTTTTTAACTAAAGAAAAAAAATGTTTATCCGTATTAAAAAAAGATATATATAAAGAAATAAATGATGTAAATAAGGATTATCTTAAAATAATAGAATCTAGTTCTATAGACTTTTTAAATAGTAATCCAACTCAAGTTGTATATGTATCTACTTGTAAATATTTTTATAATAATATAGATACCTCCGATACAGTTATCACTAAAGAAATTTATGAGTGGAAATCTACTTTAAATGAATTTAAAATAAAATCTAGAGAAATATTATAATAAAAAAAGAACTCTATAATCTAGAGTTCTTTTTTACTGGCGGGAATGCGTGGGAGTCGAACCCACCTAAGAGGCTCTTAACCCCTCATACTAGTTTTGAAGACTAGAGGGCACACCAGCACCCATCCACCCCCATATTTGGTTTTATATGTCATTTATTACATATTTATAGTATCATTTTATTGAACATATTGCAATAGTTTTTTAGAAAAATGTTTTCATAATTTTAACTAAATTATTATCTATACAATTTATATAAAAAGAAATGATTAGTATTAATTAGTAAATAATTAGTTTATATCACTAATCATTTCTTATATTATTTATTCACCTTTGCTAATATAATTATTAATACCATTTAGTAAATTATATACATTAGAAAATCCTTTACTTTCTAGATATTTACAGACTATTGCACTTGATTGACCTTTAGCACAATATATTAAAATAACTTCATCCTTATATTGATATAATTCTTCTAGTTTAGATAGTATTATTTCCATAGGTATATTTACAGCATTAGGTATATGACCTAACATATAGTCTTCTTCATCTCTTACATCAATAATAAGAGTTAACCTACCCTCATTTATCATTTTTAGGAGCTGATTTGAATTTATAAATATCATAATTTTCCTCCTATTATTCTTTTACTTATATATTATTATTATTGTTACATAATGTTACAATAAATTTAAATATAAAGTAAAAAAGAGCTCAAATGAGCTCTTTTTTACTTTATATATTAGGTATTTGCCAGTCTATAGGTGCTTTACCTAAACTTATTAAAATTTCATTAGTTTTTGAAAAAGGCTTAGATCCAAAAAATCCTCTACTTGCAGATAATGGGCTAGGATGTGCTGATTCTATAACAAAGTGTTTACTTGTATCAATAAAATCTTTCTTTTTTCTAGCATTATTACCCCATAAAATGAATATAACAGGATCATCTCTTAAATTTAAAGTTTTTATAATATTATCAGTAAAAATTTCCCATCCTTTACCTTTATGAGAGTTAGCTTGATGTGCTCTAACCGTAAGAGCTGTATTTAATAAAAGAACACCTTGTTTTGCCCAAGGCACTAAATATCCATTGTTTGGTATAAAACATCCTAAATCATCTCGCAATTCTTTATACATATTTAATAAAGATGGAGGAGTATCTACACCTGGCTTAACAGAAAAAGATAATCCATGAGCTTGATTAACATTATGATAAGGATCTTGTCCTAAAATTAAAACCTTAGTATCTTTATATGAAGTAAGTTTTAAAGCATTAAATATATCATACATATCAGGAAAAATAGTTTGAGTTTTATATTCATCTTTTAAAAACTCTCTTAGTTTTAAATAATACTCTTTATCAAACTCACCTTCTAGAACCTCATCCCAATCATTACCTATAACAACCATTCAAATCACCTCTACTTCGTTAATATTAACTAATATAAATAGTTTTTCTATGATCTAATTTATTATACATACTTATTTCAACACTCAAAAAGAGGCTACGAAATAGCCTCTTTATATTTTCTTTCCTACAAAATTTCAATTTTAAATTAATTAAGATGAATATAGTTGAATGACTGATCACTTGAAATACAGATCTACCGTATTTCGTGAGAAGGAATCAACTATATTCATCAATCCACCTAAAATCAAAATTAAAATCTAACTCTCTTATTTTCTATACGTTTAGTTACTTTATTTCTATCAAAGTTTTCAAGTATTATCATACAGTTCTTTCTACTTGAATCAACTAAATCTCTATATTCACCTAAAGTTATTTCTTTATTTTCATCTAAATACTTTAGAAGTATATCTTTAGCTTGTTCATAAATTTTCTTAGACATTACATAAGTATCATCTAACTTTTCCACAGTATTTCCTATTAAAGCTTCTAAAACTTCTTCATACTCTCTCTTACCTGCTAAAACTTCTTCAACAGTTAGTATTGTATCAAGTCCGCACTTATCTAAGTTATTTTCAATTAGCTTCTTTATTTGTAATTGTTTTTCGTTAAATACTACGTTAAACTGTGCTAATGAAACCATATTATCTTCTACTTTTATAATATCTTCATTTTTAAACATATCTAAAAGTATATCAAATTCTCTAGTTTTAAACTTACTTTCAATCTTAGATCTTGTCTCTTCTTTTACCATACCTTTTCTAAGTCTAAACTTCTTATGGTAATCTTGTAAAGTTTTTAATAGTACTTCTTTTAACTTATCGTATTGAACAATATGCATATACATATTGTTTACAGCAACAATTTTATTTTCTTCTATTAATTTATTTAAAGCTTCTTTTATATTAGCTTCATTTTCACCACTATAACTCATTATATCCTTTATGTTAGGATAATTCTTAGAATTAGCTTTTATGTATTCTTCTAATATATCTGTAAGCTCACCTTTTTCTTTTACTGCTAAAGCTTCTATTACATTTTTATCAAATCTTTTATGTTTTCTAGGATTCGTATCAACTATAACTCCTCCACCTATTGTTTCCATAGGTGAGTAACGTCTAACTACGAATTTATCTCCTTTTTTAGCAACTATACTTTCCTCTAATCTTAGTTGAACAAATCCACTTTCTCCAGGATTTATTTCTTCAACTTCTAAAGGAACTGCTCTACATAAAATTTCTCTAGTTCCATGATATAGTCTAAGTCTATCCCAGTGTTTTAAACCTATATTCATATGCTTTACTATACTTAGTTTCACGTCTAACATCATAGCTTCTTCTAAAGAGTTTACAGATGCAAGTACATCTCCTCTTTCTATTTCTTCAACCTTAACATTAGATATGTTTATTGCTGTTCTTTGTCCTGCATAAGCAGTATCTACACTTTCACCATGAACTTGTATACTTCTTATTTTAGTTGGTAATTCCTTAGGATATATAACTAAATCATCATCAACACTTATTTTACCTTCTATTAAAGTACCTGTTACAACTGTACCAAATCCTTTTATAGAAAATACTCTATCTATATTAAGTCTAGCTGGAGAGTTTAAGTTTTTATCTTCTATTTCTTCTGTCATATCATCTATTTTTGATATAAGTTCATCTAATCCTTTTCTAGATATTGAATCAACTTCTATTATTTCAGCTTCTTCTAAGAAAGTTCCTTGAACCTTCTCTCTTATATCTTCTTTAACTAATTCTCTAAATTCTTCATCTACTGTATCACTCTTAGTTAAAACTATCATACCATTTTTTATATTTAAATATGTTAATATATCTAAGTGCTCAACAGTTTGAGGCATAACACCTTCATCAGCAGCTACTACTAATAACACCATATCTAATCCAGATGCTCCAGCTAGCATATTCTTTATAAACTTTTCATGTCCTGGTACATCTACTATACCAGCTCTTTTTTTACTTGGTAAATCAAAGTAAGTAAATCCTAAATTTATAGATATACCTCTTTTCTTTTCTTCCTTTAATGTATCTGTTTCTCTTCCTGTAAGTGCTTTTATAAGAGTTGTTTTACCATGGTCTATATGTCCTGCTGTTCCTATGATTATATTTTTCATAATTAACCTCCTATTAAAGCTCTTTCTATTTCTTTAGCTAAAATATCAAACTCATCTTCAAATATTGTTCTAATGTCTAAAACATATTTATCTTCATATACTCTAGCTATAACATGTGAGTCACTTAGTCTTAATTTCTTTTCTAGTGTAGATACATTCATATTATTAGGAGTAATAGCTATAACTTTAGAATTTATAGTTTCTAAAGGCATAGAACCTCCTCCAACTTGAGATAATCCATCTTCAATTCTTATATTTGCATATGTATTTAAGTTTTCTAATTTAGAATATAAAGCATTTGCTTTTTCTTCTAATTCTTCCATAGTATATGTTAACATTCTTAGTGTCGGTATTTCTTTTATAGCTTTTTCTTCATCTAAATACATTCTTAATGTAGCTTCTAGTGCACATATTGTAAGCTTATCTACTCTTAAAGCTCTTGTTAATTGATTTTTCTTCATTTGAGAAATATATTCTTTTTTACCAACTATGATTCCAGCTTGAGGTCCACCAAGCATCTTATCTCCACTAAAAGTAACTATATCTGCACCTTTTCTTATAGAGTCTAACACTGTTGGTTCATAAGTTAAACCATACTTTGAAACATCTATAAATACACCACTACCTAGGTCTTCTATAACAGGTATGTTATGCTTTTTACCTATTTCACATAATTCATCAACTTCTACACTTTGTGTAAATCCTAGTATTCTATAGTTACTAGTATGAACTTTCATCAATACCTTAGTGTTTTCAGTTATAGCTTCCTCATAATCTTTCATATGAGTTTTATTTGTAGAACCTACTTCAACTAAATCAGCTCCACTAAGAGCCATTATACTTGGTATTCTAAACGAACCACCAACCTCTACAAGCTCTCCTCTTGATACTATAGCTTCCCCACCTTTAGCCATAGTACTTAATACTAATAGTACTGCAGCTGCATTGTTATTAACTACTAATACATCTTCTGCACCTGTTAATCTCTTTATAGTTTCTGTTAAATGAGTATATCTAGAACCTCTTTCACCTTTATCTATATCATATTCTAAATTAGAATATCTAGATGCAGATTGCCATAACTCATCCTTTAAACTTTCACTTAAAAGAGAACGGCCTAGGTTGGTATGAATTACTGTTCCTGTAGCATTTATAACTTTCTTTAATGATAAAGAATACTTTAGATTACATTTATTAACTATATTTGTTACTATTTCATCTAATGAAACCTTAAATTCATTAAAGTTTTCTTCTTTCAATTCTATTATACATCTTCTTTTTTCTTCTATAGCTTCTCTTATACACTCTATAACTATATTTCTTGGATATTCATTTAATATATCTATAATTTTATTATTATTTAATACCTCATCTACCGAAGGTAATTGAGCAAATAAATCTCTCTTATTCATAAATCAACACTCCCCCTTAAAACTTTACTTAACTTTTATATAGGAATCTTTCTTATCTATAACATTACCTATAATTTTAGCTTCTATAGAACCATTTTTCTTCATGTCTTCTACTAATTTATCAGCTAAATCTGCTCTTACTGATACTAGTAAACCTCCTGATGTTTGAGGGTCATGAAGTATATCTTCCATAGCTTCTTCAATTCCTTCTAAAATTACATCTTTTCCTATATATTCTTTATTTCTATACATACCAGCAGGGATTATACCCATTCTAGCCATATCTATAGCTCCATTTATTATAGGAACTTCATTTGCTTCAATTTCTATAGTTACTTCAGATGCTTTAGCCATTTCTAATGCATGTCCTAATAGACCAAACCCCGTAACATCTGTAACTGAGTTTACTTCTATATTATCAAAGCTCATCGCAGCATATTTATTTAAATGAACCATAGTTTCTACTACTATTTTAGATGTTTCTTCATCTACTAAACCTTCTTTCATAGCAGTATTTAAAATTCCAACTCCTATTGGTTTAGTTAAAACTAACTTATCTCCTACTTTACATGTAGCATTAGATAAAACTTTATCTGGATGTACTATACCTGATACTGATAAACCATATTTAGGCTCTTTATCATCTACTGTATGACCTCCAACTAATAATGCCCCACTTTCTTTTACCTTATCCATACCACCTTTTAATATTTCAGATAACACATTCATATCATGACATGACGGGAAACAAACAATATTCATAGCTACTGTAGGTTTTCCCCCCATTGCATAAACATCTGATAGTGAGTTCGATGCTGCTATTTGTCCAAATACATAAGGATCATCTACCATAGGAGTAAAGAAATCTAATGTTTGTATTAATGCCATTTCATCATTTAATTTATAAACAGCCGCATCATCTGACGTTTCTAATCCTACTAATAAGTTACCTAATTTATCTGACTCATTTTTTGGAAGCTGAGATAAAACACTAGCCAGAACCTCTGGCCCTATCTTAGCTGCTCATCCTCCCGAAGTTGTCATATCTGTAAGTCTTTTTGTTATCTCCATTTTTGCTCCTCCATATAATTACTACTTACAATATAATAACATAATTCCCCATTTATTGAACATATATATAATCTTTTACGTTGTTAAATTTCTTCTCTCCAATACCTTTTATATTCATTAGTTCTTCTATAGAATTAAATTTTGTATGTTCTTGTCTATACTCTATTATCTTTTGAGCTGTCACTTGTCCAAATCCAGGCAGTGAATCAAGCTCAGATAAATCTGCTGTATTAATATTTATTTTGTTATCATTATTACTTTCAGGTTCATTTAAAGTATTATTTTCATTTCTATATTCATTATCATTTACAACAGTATCTTTTGTTTCTTCTCCAACTTTAGGTATTATATAATGTCCTTCATCTTTTATTTTCATAGCTAAATTTATACCATTTAAATTAGCATCCTTTGTTAAACCTCCACATAAATCAACTCCATCTGCTAATCTAGCATCATATTTTAATTCTACTACTCCTGGATTTTTAACTTCCCCACTTATATAAATTGTTACTTTATCATTCAAGGACGTTTCAACTTTACTAATTTGCACAGTATCCTTTGTATTATCATTAATATCTATAGTTTTACTTTCTTCATAAACTTCATTTTTATTCTCAATGTCACTAACTATATAACCTTCATTAATATCTTTAAATTTTTAATTGAAATTATCGATCCTATAACCACTATTATAACTATAACAATTAATTTTACTACATTTCTCATTTCCATCACTCCTCTATTTTAATTGTGTACAAAAATATGTTATACTAGTATGTAAACTTAAAATTGGAGGAAAAAAATGAGAAGACTTTTATCGATTTTATCAGCTTTTCTACTAACATTTACAACAATGTTATGTAGTAGTAGTATTTCATTTGCAGATAGTTCTCCACCTAATATACCTGCCCAATATGCAGTTCTTATGGACTATGCAAGTGGACAAGTTTTATATGAGAAAAATGCACATGAGAAACTATACCCTGCGTCTACAACAAAAATGTGGACTGCATATATAGTTCTTAAATATGCTAAAAATTTAGATGAATATGTTACTGTAACCATAGATCCAGTTGAAGGTTCTAGTATGTATCTAAAAAAGGGTGAACGATTTACAGTAATGGAGTTACTTCAAGGCTTATTACTTACTTCTGGTAATGATGCAGCTGTTGTATTAGCTAACCATGTTGGTGGTTCAATAGAAGGGTTTGTAGATTTAATGAATAAAGAAGCTCTTAAAATAGGAGCTAAAGATACACACTTTAATAATCCTAGTGGATTACCTGACGATCACCACTGGACAACTGCTTATGATATGGCACTTATGTCTAGAAAGGCTATGAGCAATCCTACATTTAGAGATATTGTAAATACTAAAGTTGTAAAATTCCCTGCAAATGAAAATAGACAAATAGATAGAGAATTTATCAACTCAAATAAATTTTTAACTGGTAGCTCAAATCATACTATACCTTATAGAAATCAACAAGTTCCAGTAAGATACGATATAGTTGATGGTATAAAAACTGGATATACTGATGCTGCTGGAAAGTGTCTTTTATCTTCAGCTAAGAAAAATAATATGAGGTTAATTTCTGCTGTATTTAAAAATGTAGGAGATGAGATGTATGTATCTAGTAGAACTTTACTAGATTATGGATTTGAAAACTTTAAATCTATAACAGCTATAAATAAAGATGATTATACTGGTGTCAAGAAAATTTGGTATTCAAAAGAAAGAAAATTAAATTATGCTCCTGAGTCTAATTACTACGATGTTATAGGAAAAAATGAGACTACACCTACTTATAAAGCAGAAACTGAATTAAATAAAATACAATTACCTATAAAAAAAGGTGATGTTGTAGGTACTTTAAAGATATATAAAAATAAAGATTCTGAGCCTGTTAGCAATATTAAATTAATAGCTCAAAATGATGTAAATAATATCTTTACATTAATATTAAATAATCCTATTATAAAGACTATATTGATACTAATATTAGCTTTTGTAGCTTTAGTTGTGTTATTTGTATCATTTGTGATAATAAGAAAAAAAATAAGAAGAGCTACAAGAATAAAGAGAAGAAATATATATTCTAAAAAACGTAAAAGAAGATAATAAATAATAAAAAAAGAGGCATATGCCTCTTTTTTATTATCCGAATATTTTCTTAGTTAAACAGTTTCCTGTACAAGTAGCAGCAACTCCACCTAATGCAGTTTCTCTTAACTCCATAGGAAGTCCTCTACCTACTTTATACATAGCTTCAACAGTTTCATCAAATGGTATTATATTTAATATTCCAGCTAAACATAATTCAGCAGATATTAAAGCATTTGCAACACCTATTGCATTTCTTCCTTGACAAGGAACTTCAACAAGACCAGCTATTGGATCACAAACTAATCCCATTACGTTTTGTAAACAGTGAGATGCAGCAGAAACAGCAGCTTCTACACTTCCTCCCATTAATTCAACTATACCAGCAGCACTCATTGCAGCAGCAGCACCAGTTTCAGCTTGACATCCACCTTCAGCACCTGCAACAGTTGCATTTCTAGTTATTATAGCTCCTATAGCTGAAGCTGCGAATAATGCATCTATCATTTCATCATCGCTAAATCCGTACTCTTTACCTATAGTAACTATAGCTCCTGGTAATATACCACAAGAACCAGCAGTTGGTGCAGCAACTATAAGACCCATTGAAGCGTTAACCTCCATAGTTCCCATTGCAGCAGCTAAAGCTTTGTTCATTAATCCACCACAAACTGTTCTTTGTGAGTTTCTGTGCTTATCTAATTTCTTAGCTTCTCCACCTATAAGACCACCTACAGATTTTATATCTTCTGTTACTGCTCTTTCAGTAGCTTTTTTCATTATATCTAAACTAACAGCCATTTTCTCTCTTATTTCTGCCTCAGAAAGTCCTGTTAATTCAACTTCTCTTGCTATACATATTTGACCTATAGTCATATTTAAGTCTTTACACTTTTGTACTAATTCTGCTCCACTTGTAAAGTTATATTTCATTTTATTTCACCTTCCTACTGATTAGAATCTGTCTAAAACTACAGCTTTAGCTACTACTTCAAATTTCTTTATTTGATCTAATATGTGACTATCTAATTCTTCATCTGTTTCTATAGTAACAAATGTATACTTAGATCCAGCTGGCTTATTAGTAGACATCATAGCAATATTTTTATTATTATGAGCAAGAAGACCTGTAACGAAAGATACAGCTCCTGGTATATCTTTTATTTCAAGTATAACTGCTGGTCTAGCTCCATTGAAATCTAAAGCTAATCCATCTATTTCAGTAAGTTTTACGTTACCTCCACCTATAGATGCACCTTTTACTATTGAAGTAGTTCCATCTTCTAATACCATTTCCATTTTAACAGTATTTGGATGTTCTGCTTCTCCTAAGTCACATTTTATAAACTCAAAATTAACACCTTGTTCTTCTGCTATTTGGAAAGAATCTCTTATTCTAGCATCATCTGGTTGGAATCCTAATATTCCTCCAACTAATGCTTTATCTGTTCCGTGTCCTTTGTAAGTTTCAGCAAATGAACCATGTAAGTAGAACTTAACACTCTTTACAGCTTTACCAGCTATTTTTAATCCCATTTTTCCCAATCTTGCAGCACCTGCCGTATGAGAACTTGATGGACCTATCATATTTGGTCCTACGACATCAAATACACTATAATCTTTAGCCATTATAATACCTCTTTTCATGAATTATCTTATCTCTAGTAGTAATGGAAATCATTTCCACTTTTGCGTTAACTTAAAATGACCAGCCTAAAAGGCATGGTCATTACTAATATATCTTAACTATTTTACTATAGCTATTGCTTCTATTTCAACTTTAACATCTCTTGGTAATCTAGCTACTTCTACACAAGATCTAGCTGGTTTATTTTCACCAAAGTAAGAAGCATAAACTTCGTTTATGTCAGCGAAATCATTCATATCTTTTATGAATACTGTAGTTTTTACTACATCTGCAAAAGTTGCTCCAGCTTCAGCTAATATTTCTTTTAAGCTTTCTAATGATCTAGCAGCTTGTTCTTTAGCTCCACCTTCTATTACTTCCATAGTTTGTGGATCAAATGGAACTTGTCCTGATACGAATACCATGTTTCCATTTTTTATAGCTTGAGAATATGGTCCTATTGCTTTAGGAGCTTTTTCTGTATGTATAACTTGTTTCATTTTCAACCTCTCCTTTTCTTATAAGAATTAATTTTGTGTTTATTGTTTGCCTTTTCATTAATATTATACTACTATTTCATATACACTGTATACTTTTTTGTAGAAAAAAAGTGAAAAATATCGTTATTTTTTACATTTTTTTCCACTTTTTTCTACAAGTATAATATTTAAATTAAAGTATATTTCAATATATTTTTATTATTCTTCTATTATAAATCCTGCAGCTTCTACTGCTTTTCTTATTTCATTTTTATGTTCTTCGTTGAATGTTTCTAATTCTATTTCAACATATAAGCTTCCTAAAGAGTGACCTTTTGTTAATCTACTTAAGTTAGCATTTAATATGTTAGCATTTAATCCACCTACAACTTTAGTTAACTCAGCTAATCCGCCTGGCTTATCTTGTATCATAGTCTTGAATGCGAATCTTCTTCCTTCTTCAGTTAATGCAGTTCCTATTACTCTGTATAAAGTATTTACGTCTACATTTCCTCCAGATATAACACATACAACGTTTTCACCTTCAGCTGGAACATATTTTCCACTTAATAATGCTGCTGTTGATACAGCTCCTGAACCTTCAGCTATTAACTTTTGGTTTTCTAATAAGAATAACATACCTTGAGCTATTTCATGTTCTTCAACTACTATAACTTCGTCTACTAATTCTTTTATTATTTCGAATGTTTGATCTCCAGGAGTCTTAACTGCTATACCATCTGCTATTGTTGTAGCTTTGAATGCAGTTGTAACTTCTCCATTTTCCATAGATTCTTTCATTGAAGGTATATTAGCTGTTTGAACACCTATTATTTTAACATTAGGGTTTAAAGCTTTAGCAGCAACTGCTATACCAGCTATTATTCCCCCTCCACCTATTGGACATATTATTGTATCTACATTGTTATCTAATTGTTCAAATATTTCTAAAGCTATTGTTCCTTGTCCAGCCATAACATATTTGTCATTGAATGGATGTAAGAAAGTTGCTCCAGTTTCTTTTTGTAACTCAACAGCTTTTGCATATGCATCATCATATACTAAACCTTCAAGTACAACTTCTGCTCCGTATCCTTTAGTTGCAGTAACTTTTGCAAGTGGTGCAGTAGCAGGCATTACTATTGTAGCCTTTATTCCACTCATCTTAGCTCCTAGTGCAACACCTTGTGCATGGTTACCAGCACTTGACGCTATGACACCGTTTGCTTTTTCTTGTTCAGTTAAACTTGCTATCTTGTTACAAGCTCCCCTAACTTTGAATGAACCTGTTTTTTGTAAGTTCTCACATTTATAGTATACGTTTGCCCCAGTCTTTTGACTTAACTTAACACTTTCTAATAAATCAGTTTTCTTAACTATATCCTTTATAGTTTCTCTTGCTTGTTGAACATCTTGTAATGTTAATATACTCATTTTTGTCCCACTCCTATAATATATATTTTATTATTTATATACTTGCTTTCGACAACTTTATTCTATACCTTTTTTTTATAAAAATCAACAGGAAAACATTTATTTTAATTTTTAGATTTGTCAAAAAATATTAAAACTATTGATATGTCTATATTTCAATATTTTTTTCAAAAAAAATTTTTTTAAAACATTTCAAACTCACAGTGTTTTCCTTCTATTTTCCTCATTTTTTGTCACTTATTCTATAATTTATAACTTTAATTTTATATTGTAATTTTTAAACTTACTTATAGTATTTTAATCATTTAAATAAAAAAGATGTCTTTTTTAAAGACATCTTTTTGTATATTACTTAACAACTATATTAACAAGCTTCTTAGGAACAGCAACTACTTTTACTATAGTTTTTCCTTCTACTAAAGCTTTTATCTTTTCATCATTCATAGCAGCTTCTTCCATATCTTCTCTAGATATATTTGCAGCTACGCTTAATTTTCCTCTAACTTTACCATTTATTTGAACAACTACTTCAACTTCATCTTTAACTAAAGCAGCTTCATCATATTTAGGCCAAGCTATATCAAATATACTTCCTGATTTACCTATCATAGCCCATAATTCTTCACCTATATGTGGAGCAAATGGAGCTATTATAGTAACTATAGTTTCTATACCTTCTTTTATAACTGCATCATTTCTAGTTTCTAACTCTTTGTATTTATACATTTCGTTTATTAATTCCATTAATGCAGATATAGCAGTATTAAATCCAAACTTCTCATTTAAATCTTCTGTTACTTTCTTTAAAGTAGCATTTATAGTATATCTCATAGCTTTATCTTCTTTAGTTAATTCTCCTAAAGCAGCTTCTGACTTAGCTATGTCTTTTAATTCATCTACTAATCTATATACTCTGTTTAAGAATCTGAAACATCCTTCAACACCTTGGTCTGACCATTCTAAGTCTCTTTCTGGTGGTGCAGCAAATAATACGAATAGTCTAGCAGTATCAACTCCATACTCATTTATTATTTCTGAAGGTGCTACAACATTTCCTTTAGACTTACTCATTTTAGTTCCATCTTTTAAAACCATACCTTGAGTTAATAAGTTTTTGAATGGCTCTTTGAAGTCTAACATTCCCATTGAGTTAAATGCTTTAACAAAGAATCTTGCATAAAGTAAGTGTAATATAGCATGTTCTACTCCACCTATATATTGGTCTACTGGCATCCAGTTGTTAACAGCATCTTTGCTAAATGGTTCTTCTGTATTCTTAGGATCTATATATCTTAAGAAGTACCAAGAAGAGTCAACAAATGTATCCATTGTATCAACTTCTCTTCTAGCTGGCTTTCCACACTTAGGACATACAGCATTCATGAATGTTTTTGAAGTTGTAAGTGGTGATTCCCCTTTACCTGTAAATTCTACATCTGTAGGTAATAATATAGGCAAGTTTTCTTGACTTTCGGCAACTATACCACAATCATCACAGTATACCACAGGTATTGGACATCCCCAATATCTTTGTCTAGAAAGTAACCAGTCTCTTAATCTATAGTTAACTGTTTTCTTTCCTCTTCCCATTTCTTCTATTTTTTCTATTATTGCATCAAATGCTTTTGACGCATCCATTCCATCAAACTCACCAGAGTTTATCATTACATTATCTTCATTTATAACTTCATTAATTTCTAAGTTATATTTAGCTGCAAAATCTGCATCTCTTTCATCATGTGCAGGAACTGCCATAACTGCACCTGTACCATAGTCAGCAAGTACATAGTTAGCTATCCATAATGGTACTTTTTTACCGTTCACAGGATTTACTACGTATTTACCTATAAACATACCTTCTTTTTCTACATCACTTGAAGTTCTTTCTATTTCAGTCATTGTATGCATCTTAGCTACAAAGTTTTCTACTGCTTCTTCATACTCAGTTCCAGATACTAACTCTTTTACTAATGCATGTTCTGGAGCTAATACCATGTAAGAAACTCCATAAACTGTATCTGGTCTAGTAGTGAATACTGTTATCTTCTTATCACTTCCATCTATATCGAAAGTTATTTCTGCTCCCGTACTCTTTCCTATCCAGTTCTTTTGCATTGTTTTAACTTTTTCTGGCCATCCATCTAAAGTATCTATATCTTGTAATAATTCTTCTGCAAACGCAGTTGTTTTGAAGTACCACTGCTCTAAGTCTTTCTTTATAACAACAGAGTCACATCTTTCACATGCTCCTTGTACAACTTGCTCATTAGCAAGAACTGTTTCACAAGATGGACACCAGTTAACGAAAGATTTTTTCTTGTATGCTAATCCATGCTCTAACATCTTTATGAATATTTGTTGAGTAAACTTATAGTATTCTGGTGTAGATGTTGCTATTTCTCTATCCCAGTCAAAGCTTAATCCTAAAGTTTTTAATTGCTCTCTCATTTCAGCTATGTTGTTCATAGTCCACTTATCTGGGTGTACTCCATGCTTTATAGCTGCATTTTCTGCTGGAAGTCCAAATGAATCCCATCCCATTGGATGTAATACATTATATCCTTGCATTTTCTTAAATCTTGCTACAACGTCACCTATAGAATAGTTTCTAACGTGACCCATATGTAAGTTTCCTGATGGATATGGGAACATTTCTAATGCATAGTATTTTGGTTTTGTTGTATCATTTGTATCAGTTTTATATTGTCCATTTTCTTCCCAAGTTTTTTGCCACTTAGTTTCAATTTCATTTGGTTTATAAACGCTCATGATTTATCCTCCTATATATTTTTTATAAAAAAATCCCCATCCCTAAACATATTACTGTTTAGGGACGAGGATATTGCTCGCGGTACCACCCTAATTGGTCATATTTAATATGACCCTCTTAGATAGTCTTTATACCAACTACGGTTAAATAGATTTTATCTAGCAAGTTCAAATTTTACTTTTACTAGTTCACACCTTCCACTAGCTCTCTGAAAAAAGTTATTAATTCTACTACTCTAGTCTATTTATAATTTTAATTTATATTTTTTAATTATATAGATATTATGCTAATGTGTCAACATCAACGTATGGAGCATCTTTCCACATTTTTTCTAAGTTGTAGTATGCTCTATTTTCTTCGTTGAATACGTGTACCATTATATCACCAAAGTCTAATAATATCCACTCTTGAGTTTCATATCCTTCTTTACCTCTAGCTTCTATTCCTAACTTTGTTAATTCATCTTCTACATTGTCAGCTATAGCTTTAACTTGTCTTTGAGAACCAGCTGTTGCTATTACAAAGTAATCACATAAGCTTGATACTGCTCCTACATTTATTATAGATATATCTTTACCTAATTTATCATCTATAGCATCGTATATAACTTTAACCATTTGCTCTACTGTCATATTATTTCCTCCATTCTTATTTTTTGTCATTTTATTATTATACCACAAAATAACAACTTTCTAATAATAATTTATATTATTAGTATTTACTTATTTTTACAACTATACACTATAAAGTTGTTTTAATATATAGTTTCTGGCTTCTATTGTTCTAGGATGTATAATTTGATTTCTTTCTATAACCAACTTTATAGTATTGTCAAAAGATTTTAAAAGTGCTTTATCCATTTGTTTATTATATGCTAATTCTCTTAGCTCTTCTACACCTGGATATATTCTATTTTCTTCTATTAAGTCTGCCATATATACTATTTTTTCTAAATTATTCATATTTTCTTTACCTGTAGTATGATATCTTATAGCCTCAATTATTTCTTCATCTTGAATACTAAATTCATTCTTAGCCAATACAGCTCCTATTATACTATGTGATAAAGCTATATTATTTTTTTCATAAGAATCTAGTTGTATGCCATATTTATTTACAAAATAATTAACTTCTTCTTCATTTAAATACTTAGCACAGTCATGTAATATTCCAGCTAAATACGCTTTTTCTTTATTATATCCATATATTTCACTAAGCTTTACTGCACTTTCAGCTACTCCTTCTGAATGTCTTAACCTATGCTCTGGTAGCATATCTTTTAGTTTTATCAATATACTTTTTAAATCCAATTCTATCTTCTCCATTTATAATTTCTAATTATATATTTGTTTTTCATCTATATAGCTTTGTACCTCATCTGGTATCAAATATTTAACAGATTTATTTTCTTTTATTTGTTTTCTTATATATGTAGATGATATATCTAATGATGGTGCATCTACAGTTTTTATTTTAGCATCATATAATTCTTCTAAGTTTTCTATTTTTTCTTTAACTTCTTCTTCACTTATTCCGGGCCTTTTTGCAGCTATAAATGTAGCTAACTCAAAATTTTCTCCTACATTTCTCCAGTTTTCCATATCACATATAGTGTCGGCACCTGTTATAAAGTATAATTCACTATTTTTATAAGTTTTATGTAATTCTTTTAATGTATCTATAGTATATGTACTTTTTTCTCTATCTATCTCAATTGATGATGCAATAAATCCTTTGTTATTTTTTATTGCTAATAACACCATATTATATCTATCTAGCTTGTCCGTTCTTAATTTAGATTTATGTGGTGGATTACCTGTTGGTATAAATAAAATTTTATCTAAGTTAAATTCCTCTCTAACATACTCTGCTATTGATAAATGTCCATAGTGTATCGGGTCAAAGGTTCCCCCCATTATACCAATTTTTAATTTATTATTTTCTAATTTATGAAAATTTGATTTTTGTATATTTTCTTTTTTAGATTCTATTACTTTATTATCAATTCCCATAATTAATCTCCTTTTGTAATTTCTAATATATATTGTAGCATTAATTTTTTAAGTAATGAATACAATTATCTTACTTTTTATTGTATAATTTAGATTAATATCTAACTATTTAAGAAGGAGGTATTACATTGCCTATTATTACTAAGATAGAAGCTCAGAAAAAAAATGAAGATAGAGTTAATATATATTTGAATGAACAATTCTTTATGGGAATATACAAAGAAATAGTTTTTACATTAGGTTTAAAAAAAGGTATGGAAATAGAAGAAGATAACCTTAGGTCTATTCTTAGAGATGAAATGTATATAAAAGCTAAAAATAAAGCTTTAAGTATACTTTCTAAAGCTCCTCAGTCTGAAAAAAATATAATAAGTAAACTATCTAATGATTTTGAACCTGACGTTATAGAAGATGTATTAGAGTTTTTAAGAAAATATAACTTTGTTGATGATGAAGACTTAGCACAAAGAATTGCTAATACTAATTTAAAATTAAATAAATGCGGAAAAAATAAAATCAAACAAAATTTATACAATAAGGGAATAGATAGAACTACTATTGAAAGTGTAGTTTCTGATATTGATTGTGATGTTGAGTTTGAAAATGCTATGTATTTAGCTAAAAAAAGATATGAGAGAGTAAAAAATGAAGATAGAAATAAGATTTATCAAAAAATTTCTCAACATCTAGCTTATAAAGGTTTTAATTATGATATTATAAAACGAGTTTTAAATAAACTTTTAAATTTTGATGAATTTGATTATTAGAATATTATAATTAAATTCATAATATAAAAAAGTTACCTCTAGTTAAATTTTAAGGATACCTCTATATCCTAATTATTTAACTAAGGTAACTTTTTATTTATCTATTTACATACGTTTCCAGCTACGTTTAATATATCCCAAGTTCTAGCAAAAGGTGGTGCATAGCATAAGTCTAACATACCTAATTGGTTAGTAGTTAACTTACCAAATACACATGCAGCTATAACATTAGCTCTTTGAACTGCATCTTTATATCCAGCAACTTGTCCACCTAATATAACTTTAGTATTTGCATCATAAACTAACTTAACATACATCTTATCTCTACCTGGATAGTAGTTTGTTTGGTTAAAATCTGATATAAACTTAGTTTTAACTTCTATTCCTAATCTAGCTGCTTGAATTTCAGTTAAACCTGTTGAAGCAGCTTCCATATCCATTACTTTTATACAGCTTGAACCTAAAGAACCTTGGAAAGTATTATTAGCACCAGCTAAATTTTCTCCAACTATTCTTCCTAATTTGTTCGCACCTGTAGCTAATGGTACATAAGAATCTTGTCCTGTAACTATATTTTGTATAGTCGCACAATCCCCTGCTGAATATACATCTTCTACAGAAGTTTTACCAAATTCATCCACTATAATAGCTCCATTTGGTAACATATTTATATTAGTATTTTTTAAGAATGAAGTGTTTGGTCTAACACCAGTAGCAACTATAACTAAATCTGCATCGTATTCACCTTTATTAGTTATAACCTTTTCTACTTTAGTTTCTCCAACTAATTCACCAACTATTTCTTCTAATCTTAAATCTACATCATGCTTTCTTATTTCTTCTTCTAATATATCAGTTACTTCTTTATCAAAAACTTGAGGTAATATTCTATCTTCTAGTTGGAATACTACTACATTCTTTCCTAGTTTTTTAGCAGCTTCTACAGCTTCTAAACCTATAAATCCAGCTCCTATTATAGCTACGTTTTTGATTTCTTCTTTGTTCATTAATTCTTTAACTTTTATACCATCTGACATACTTTTTAATGTTGAAACATTTTCTATGTTAACATTCTTTATTGGAGGTATTATACTACTAGCTCCACTTGCTATCATTAATTTATCATATGTATCTACAAACTCTTCTCCTGTAGTTAAATTCTTAACAGTTAGTTTTTTAGCTTCAGTATCTACATCTATAACTTCATGGAAGATATTTAAATCTATTCCACTTTCTCTAAACTTTTCAGCAGGTCTAGCTATCATATTATTTACATCATCGAAGAATCCTCCAACAAAATAAGGAAGTCCACATGCACCAAATGATACTACATCTGTTTTTTCATAAACTACAACTTCATATTCAGGTTGCATCCTTTTTAATTTTGCAGCAGCACTCATACCAGCAGCTACTCCACCAATTATTATAACTCTCATATTATATTCTCCTTAAAATAATATACATTTAATATGTTTAAGTTTATCACTCACCTAATATGACAATATATTAACATATAAATATATCTTTTTCTACATATTTTTCCAGATTAGTCTTAAATGATTTTATAAATAAAAAAGGAACTAATCTCTATTGAGATAGTTCCTTTAAAATTATCTTCTTGATCTCTTTGTAGCTTTACCTTTTTTAGTTACAGTATTATCTACTTTTTTAGCCTTAGCTTGTTCATGACCAGGGAATACTATCTTAGGCTCTTCTAAGTTCTTTCTGTATATAGTAAATTTAAATCCTATCGCTTGAACAAATTCTGCTCTTAAAGCTTCACATATAGCATTAGCTGTTTCCTTAGCTTCTAATCCTGCTGTTTCTAATATAGTAACTTTAACTATTTCTCTAGCTGTTAACATTTCATCTAATTGATCTAAGAAATTTTCAGTAACACCTTCTTTACCTAATTGTATTATAGGCTTTAAAGTATTAGCTATCGATCTTAGGTATGCTCTTTGTTTTCCTTTTAACATGACTTACACCTCTTTATGTCTTTAATTATTTATCTTAGTTATAGAATTCAAATTCTATATCGTATATCTTAACTGTATCTCCATCTTCAATTCCCATTTCTCTAAGCTTGTCAAATACTCCTTGAGATTCCATAGATTTTTGGAAGAATTGAACAGATTCCATATCATCAAAGTTAACAGAGTACATTATTCTTCTTAATGCTTTACCAGTAACAACATATACTCCATCTTCTATTTCTACGCTTAGTCCTTCTTCTTCTTCTTGTACAAGTTCTGGCTTATACATTTCTTCTTCTGTAACTAATTCTATATCTTCAACTTCTTGTAATAATTGAGAAACATAAGCTATAACATCATCTACACCTTGTCTTGTTGCTGCAGACATTTTAAATACCTTATATCCTCTTGATTCTAATTCAGCTTTGAAGTCTTCAAATACAGTTTCATCTTCCATTATATCTATTTTATTAGCAACAACTACTTGAGGTCTAGTTGCTAATCTTTCATTGTATAATTTAAGCTCATCATTTATTTTATCGAAATCTTCTAAAGCATCTCTACCTTCTATACCAGATATATCTACTATATGTATTAATACTTTAGTTCTTTCTACGTGTCTTAAGAAATCATGACCTAAACCTATACCTTCAGCAGCACCTTCTATAAGTCCTGGTATATCTGCAAGAACAAAACTATCTCCAAACTTAGTTTGAACAACTCCTAAATTAGGTGTTAAAGTTGTGAAGTGATAGTTAGCTATCTTTGGTTTAGCTTTAGTAACAACAGATAAGAAAGTTGACTTACCAACATTAGGGAATCCTAATAAACCAACATCTGCTATCATTTTTAATTCTAATATAACCCACTTTTCTTCTCCATCAGTTCCTGATTTTGCAAAAGCCGGAGCTTGTCTTATAGCATTAGCGAAGTGTTGGTTTCCTTTTCCACCTCTACCACCTCTAGCTACTACAGCTTCTTCTCCATCTTCTTTTAAGTCAGCTATTACTAGACCTGTAGCTTCATCCCTTATTATTGTTCCTGGAGGAACTAATAAAACTAAGTTTTCACCATTTTTACCAGCTTGTCTTTTCTTTGTTCCATCTCCACCTGCTGGAGCGTTGTACTTAGTTTGATATTTAAAGTCCATTAAAGTTCTTAAACCTGAATCAACTTTAAATATTACACTAGCACCATTTCCACCGTCTCCACCATCTGGACCACCAGCTGGAACATATTTTTCTTTTCTGAAAGATACTGCACCGTTTCCACCGTTTCCAGCTTTAACAAATATTCTAGCCTTATCTATAAACATATTATTCACCTTCTTATTTAAAGCTTTTTAAATTTATTTTTACCATAAAGTATTATATAAATTCTATTTTAGCATTTATTCCCGACCAATAAAAATATTTTTATTTTAAAATGCTATATACCTTATATATTTTAAATATATTTCTTAATAAGTAAAAAAGGAGTGTATGAACACTCCTTTCTTTGCATATTATTCACCAGCAACAACTGGGTATACGCTAACTTTCTTTCTTTTCTTGTCTTTTCTTTCGAATTTAACAGCACCGTCAACTAATGCGAATAAAGTGTCATCTCCACCTTTTCCAACGTTAGTTCCTGGATGTATCTTAGTTCCTCTTTGTCTAACTATTATACTTCCTGCAGTAACAACTTGTCCATCGAATCTCTTAACACCTAATCTCTTAGATATAGAATCTCTACCGTTCTTAGAAGACCCTACCCCTTTCTTAGATGCAAGTAATTGTAAGTTCATTTTTAACATTCTGGAGTCACCTCCTACTTTTTTAAGATTTTTATATTTTTTGGGTATTCCCGTTTAATTTCACTAATAGCTAATTGAAAATGTTGTAATAATAATTGAGCTTCATTTAGATGTTTATCTTTAACGATACACTCTATATGTCCTTCATTACCAATTACAGTTTCAAATTCAACTTTCTGTAAGGTACTTAAAGAATTTATAACAGCTACTGCATTAGATGTAACAGCTGCACATACTATATCATAGCCTATTTCAGCATAATCAGCATGTCCCTTTAAGCAAAATCCTTTTAGCATGAAATCATCATTATGATAATATTTAACTTTTATCATAATAGCCTACAATTAAGCGTTTATTTTTTCAACAACTAACTTAGTGTATGCTTGACGATGTCCATTCTTTCTTCTGTAGTCTTTCTTAGCTTTGTACTTGAAAACTATTATTTTCTTTCCTTTACCTTGCTCAACTACCTTAGCTTGTACAGAAGCACCTTCAACAACAGGGCTACCTACTACTAAGTTTCCATCTTTAGAACAAGCTAATACTTCGTTTAAAGTAACAACGTCACCTTCGTTAGCTTCTAACTTTTCTACGAATATAACATCACCTTCAGAAACTTTGTATTGCTTACCACCAGTTTTAACTATAGCGTACATAAATACACCTCCTCGGTCTTAAACTCGCCAATACAAGGTACTCACTTAAGAGATTTTCAGAACCTTTATTGAGCGGCACTACAGTTATAAATAATACTATAATTTAAGTTATATGTCAACTAACTATTAAAAATAATATTCATTTTTTCTAATACTATTTTTGAATTTTCTTTTAAAGCTACTTCCAATTTATATTTTTCACCAATTAACTTAATTATATTAATATATTTTTCATCAAAATTTTTAAATATATCTGGATTTAACTCTATAATTACACTCTTATATGCTGTATGTTCACTAATTCTCATTACTTCTTTTTCTATATTATCTATCATATGATTAACAGATATTGTACCCCCATTACCACAGCACACATTACAATCATTAATATAATATTTATCTATAGAATCTTTTTCTCTTCTTCTAGCTACCTCTACTAAACCAAGTTTAGTCATTCCTAAAACTTCACTTTTTCTTTTGTCTTTTTTTAGCTCTATCTCTAAGGTATTAATTACTTCTTTTTTATATTCATTTTTATGCATATCGATAAAATCAATTATAATAATTCCACCTATATCTCTAATTTTTAATTGTCTAGCAATTTCAACTGCCGCTTCTAAATTAGTTTTATATACTGTTTCATCTAATTTTGAATTGCCTACAAACTTACCAGTATTAACATCTATAACTGTAAGAGCTTCTGTTTTTTCAATTATTAAGTATCCTCCACTCTTAAGCCATACCTTCTTGTTAAGACACTTATCTATTTGAGATTGTACTCTGTATAAATCAAAAATATCTTTATTTTCTTCTAAAACTAACTTGCTAGTATAAGAACTATTAATGTTTTTTACTATGTTA
>JAFOOW010000120.1 GCA_017425305.1 Peptostreptococcaceae bacterium
AATAAACCAGATATCACACCATTCTCATCAACATCTATTCTCTCTGCTGCTGGAACTTTAGGTAATCCTGGCATCTTCATTATTTGACCAGTAAGTGCAACTATAAACCCTGCTCCTGCTGAAACATTTAATTCTCTTACTGTTATCTTAAATCCTGTTGGTCTACCAAGCTTAGTTTGATCATCAGTTAAAGAATATTGAGTTTTAGCCATACATATAGGTAATTTATTAAATCCTAGTTTTTCTAGGTTCTCTATTTCTTTTCTTGCGTTCGGAGTAAAATCTACATCATCTGCTCCATATATTTTAGTAGCTATAGCTTTTATCTTTTCTTCTATAGATAAATCTTCATCATAGCAGAATTTAAAGTTATTTTCTTCTTCCTCTATTAATCTTAACACTTCTTTAGCTACTGAAATTCCACCTTCTCCACCTTTTGCCCAAACTTCTGAAAGTGCAACACTAACACCTAACTCTTTACACTTCTCTTCAACTAATTTAAGCTCAGCTTCTGTGTCAAATGGGAATCTATTTATAGCAACAACTGCAGGTAAACCAAATACCTTAGTTATATTTTCAACATGCTTTAATAAGTTTGGAATTCCAGCTTCTAAAGCCTCTAAATTTTCTTCACTTAATTTATCTTTGCTAACTCCACCATTATATTTTAAGGCTCTTACAGTAGCAACTATTATAACTGCATCAGGCTTTAAATCAGCCATTCTACATTTTATATCTAAGAATTTTTCTGCACCTAGGTCTGCTCCAAATCCTGCTTCTGTAACAACATAGTCAGCAAAATGCATAGCCATTTTAGTAGCTATAACTGAGTTACAGCCATGAGCTATATTAGCAAATGGACCACCATGAACAAATGCAGGTGTTCCTTCTAATGTTTGTACTAAATTAGGCTTTAAAGCATCTTTTAATAATGCCGCCATTGCTCCATTTGCATTTAATTGCTTAGCTGTAACAGGTTCTCCTGAATATGTATAAGCTACTATTATGTTTCCTAATCTTTCTTTTAAATCTGCAATATCATTTGCTAAACAAAATACTGCCATTATCTCAGATGCAACTGTTATATCAAATCCATCTTCTCTAGGAACACCATGTGCTTTTCCGCCCAATCCATCAGTTATATTTCTTAACTGTCTGTCGTTCATATCTACACATCTTCTCCAAGTTATTCTTCTTGGGTCTATTCCTAATATGTTTCCTTGATGTATATGATTATCTAACATAGCTGCTAATAAGTTATTTGCAGCTCCTATAGCATGTAAATCTCCTGTGAAGTGTAGATTTATGTCTTCCATTGGTATAACCTGGGCATAACCTCCACCAGCAGCTCCTCCCTTTAAACCAAATACTGGTCCTAAAGACGGTTCTCTTAATGCAACTAATGTATTCTTATTTAATCTAGATAACGCATCTGCAACTCCTATTGTAGTAGTTGTTTTTCCTTCACCTGCTGGAGTAGGATTTATAGCTGTAGTTAATATTAACTTAGCCTTCTTACCACCATTATCTCTTTTAATTAAATTATAATCTACTTTAGCTTTGTATCTTCCGTATAATTCTACTTCATCTTCTGTTAGCCCTAACTTTTTAGCTATATCTCTTATATCTTGTGCTTTGGCTTCTTGTGCTATTTCTATATCCGATTTAAACATTAATTTACCTCCTATTCACTTATCCTAATACTCATTATTATTACATATTAGGAAATTTACATCAATTTGTTTTTATTTTTAAAAATTTATTCTGGAGGCTTTAATTATTAAGTATAAATAATATTTTTCATAATCTTCTAACTAGACCCGTAGATTTATAACATTATTTAATATTATATTTTTTCTATATAATTGTGATTTATATATTATCAATATATTTACTTCTAATTAAGTCTCTCCAGTATTTTATTGAATATTTTATTGTGCTTATGTATTCTATTTTATTTTCATCATTTATAAATTTAATATCACTTAAGTTTATTATCTTTATAATATCTATATTTATTGACTTTGGCTCAACTCTATATTCATTATATAGTTTTTGTGATTTCATTAATATATTTTCCAAATTATGAATTAATTTACTATACATATTTTATATACCCCATTTTCAAAATTTTTAACTCTTAGAAATTAACGCTCCATATGCTATAGAGTATAATTTAGATTCATGACTATCTGCTCTAGATACTAATACTATAGGAGCCTTAGCTCCCATAACTACACCTGCTGATTTAGCTTTTGCCATATATGTTAATGTTTTTCCTATCCCATTTCCTACTTCTATTGTAGGAACTAATATTACATCTACTTCTCCTGATACCTTACTGTTAAATCCTTTTATTTGAGCTGCTTCTTTAGATACTACCAAATCGAAAGCCAATGGACCTTCAAGTATTACATTTTCTCCAAATATTCCTTTTTCACAATCTTCTTGTAATGCTCTTGCATCTACAGTTGCTTGCATTTTTATATCTACTTTTTCCTTAGCTGCTAATGCTGCTATTTTTACTTCCTCTGCTCCTAAAGCCTTACACGCTTTTATAGCATTATTTACTATTTGTTTTTTCTGCTCATAATTAGGACTTATATTCATTCCACCATCAGTTAGTATTAATAGCTTATGATACTCTGGTAATTCATATATCATCACATGACTTAATAAACTATCTGTTCTTAATCCATATTCTTTATTTAATACACTCTTTAATAATATAGATGTGTCTAATATCCCTTTCATTATAAAGTCTGCTTTTTTATTACTTACTAATTTCACAGATATTTCTGCTGCTTCTTCATAACTATCAGCATTTATTAATTCTATATTTTCTAAGCTAAATTTAAGTTGTTTGGCAATTTCTTTTATCTTATTTATATCTCCTACTAAAATAGGTTCTATTATATTCATTATTGTAGCATCTAAAACTGCATGTAAAACTTCTTTATCTTGAGCTGCAGCTACTACTAACTTTATCTTTTCACTTATTTTTAGATTATTAATTATATCTTCTAACTTTTTTAACAAGTTAAATCCCCCTTTGTAACTCCATCAATATATTTAGTTAATTTAACATATTTATATTTTATCCTTTTATTTAAATACTCTTTATATTTTCATAAAACTACTTTTAAATACAGTAAAAGCTATAAGAAAAATTTCTTATAGCTTTTGTTGTGTTATCTTATCTATATTTATCTAATTCTCTTAAGCATGCTATTGTTACTTCATCTTGTGGGTCTAGTTCATATGCTCTTTCCACATAGTAGATTGCATTATCTAAATCTCCATCATTTAAGTAAGCCATACCTAAGTTACATAATATTTCTGGGTCTTCTTTCTTTAATTTAGCTGCTTTTTCAAAGTATTCTATAGCTGCTTTCATATTGTAGCTTGATGCTTCACAAAGACCTAGTTCAACTAATGTATCTACTTGATTAGGCTTTATTATTAATATCTTTTCAAAATACTTTTGAGCTTGCCCTATATCATTCATATTTCTATAAGCTAAACCTATCATGAATAATAAGTTCCACCAATCACCATGTTCATCAGCTAAAGGTAGTAGTTTTTCTAAACCTTCTTCATTTCTTCCTTGGAATACTAAATTATATCCTTCTTCATATTGAACTTTAAAGTCCATCTTTCCTATTATATCTTGTATCTCTGCTATTAAGTCTTCTGGTAATCCTAGCTTTATAGCTTCTTCCCATGTAACCTTACTCTTTACATATTGACTTTGGTTATAGTAGTGATATCCTAGGTGATAGTATGCTAAAGCAAAGTTTTCATCTATATCTATTACTTTTTGAAGAGCATCTACTGCATCTAATAAGAATGCTGTCATTGCTTCTTCTTCTCCATCTTTTTGATTTTGTTTAGCTAGTTCTTGACTAACTATAGCAAAGTGGTATAGTGCATTTATATCATCTGGGTATAATGTTACACTAGCTTTTAAATATATAAATGAATCAGTATATTCTCCAGCTTCAAAATATTTTCTCCCCATGTATCCCATATATGATTTTAAATCTAAGTCTAAATTTGATTCTATTGCCTTTAAGAATTTTTTATACTCATCATTATACTTAAACTTACTATCTATACCTATTATATAAATCATTGCATCAGTTATAGACATTGAGCTTAATCCATTTTGAGCAGTATTTTCTTTTATACCTTTAACTAAAACATCATTTTTTATAGGAACATCTAATCCTTCACTTGGGAAGTTGTATCCTTTTAAATTGAATTCAGCATTATCTTTTATTCTTAAAAAAGCTAGTTCTTCAGCTTTTCTTAATACATGTTTCTCACTTCTAAACTTCATTTTTACCTCCTATATACTTACAGTATATGATTTAGATTTTTCAAATACTTTTTTATCATCATATACAAATAGTATTACACATTCATTTTCTTCTAAGTTCATAGTTATATCTTCTTTTAATTTTAATATATCAAACTTAAACACTTCAAAATGAACATATTTTATAATTTGCTTAGCTGGAGTATTCTCAAATCTTGGTATATACTTAGATATATTATAATTATCTTGTAAGAATATATGACATCTGTTTTTGAAATCTTCTATATCTATTTTATTCATAAAGCTTGGAACATTAGATGTCTTACCTAATGATATATAATCATATTTAAGTATTTCTTTAAATAATTCTATGTTTGTATTTACCTTTTCTACGTAGAAATCTAATAATATTTTATATAATTGATTTTTACCTTGAGATGCATCAAAATATCCATTTTCATCAAAGTAAGTAGCAAAATCTTCAAAGAACTTAAATGGACTTTGTTTATAATAGTTTTGTATTATATATTTCATAGATAAAACAAAGTTTTTAGAGTTATAGTACTTCTCTAATATTTCTTCAATATCTTTTAATTTTATAATTTCATCATAGCTTATATATTTATTATATAAGATTTCATATGGCGGATAATCTTTATATCTATATTCATGCTTATCTGCTTCATTTCTAACACCTGTACCCTTTATCATTTTTAGGAATCCTAATTGTAAATGTTCTATTCCTAAGTTGAATACATCATTGAAAGATTTTTCAAAGCTTTTGTAGTCCTCATATGGTAATCCTGCTATTAGATCTAAATGTTGATGTATATTTCTAAAAGTAGCTATTTTTTGAACTACGTAAGAAAGCTTTTTAAAGTCATCTCTTCTTCCAACAGCTTCTAATACTTTATCATTAGTAGATTGTACACCTATTTCAAATTGGAATAGCCCTTCTTTACATTTAGATAAGAAATCTAACATATCATCTGTAAGTAAGTGAGCTGTAACTTCAAAATGATAAGTTGTATAGTCATTGTCATTTTCCATAAGGAATTGCATTATTTCCATTGCAAACTTTTTATTTGCATTAAATGTTCTATCTATAAACTTTATTTGTGATACTCTCGCATCTATTAATGCTTTTAAGTCTTTTTTAACTCTATCTATACTGAAATATCTTAATCCTTGTATTGTAGATGATAAGCAATATTGACAGTTAAAAGGACAACCTCTAGAAGTTTCATAATATACTATTCTATTTTCATATTCTGACTTATCTATATTTTCATATGGACTAGGTATCAAATCTAAGTTTTGTAAAAGTTCCATAGGTTTATTTTTTATAACTTTTCCATTTTCTCTATATACAAGACCTTTAACCTCTTCTATATTAATTTCACCTTTAAGGTATTTTACAAAATCCTTAAATACAAGCTCACCTTCACCATATAATATATAATCTACGAAATCATGTGTATTCATAGAGTTTTCACTATCATAAGTTACTTCAGGACCACCTAAAGCTATTTTTACATTAGGATTTATTTTCTTTAAGTTATGACATAGCTTAACTATATCATTTACATTCCATATATATGTAGAGAATAAAATTACATCATAATTATTTTTATTTATGTCTTTTAATATATAATCTAACTCATTATTTATAGTGTATTCTCTAATATCTACTTCTATATCATTAATATCTTTTACAAAATGTTTTAAATATCTTATTGCTAAATTTGTGTGTATAAACTTTGAGTTTAATGTTGTTAAAAGAATTTTCATTTATTTCACCTCTTTTTTCTTTTTTTTGACTATTTGCTTAAATTTTTTGATAAAATATGATTTAGAATGTTAAATTTATAATATTTAGTAAAAAAAGAAGGTTTTTATATATTTTTGTAGAATTAACTACTATTATGATTTATTTAATACCACACACGAAAGGAAGTTTTGTATGAAATTATTCGACAACGTATCTATTGACTCATTATCAAAAAGAGATTTATTGCTTATTATAAAAGCATTGGAATATACTTATGAAAATACTAATTTAGAAGACTTTATAGACCTTAGAAATAGTCTTATAAAGGAACTTTGTTTCTTAACAAATACTGAGGAAAATGTATTCGTTGAGTATCTTGAGTCAGAAGACTAAGATTTTATAAATTTAAAATCGTAATTTCCTGATTTTGAGATTACTTTAATTTTTAATACATTATTTACAAAGTTTTTAGATATTACTTTTATATTGTTTAATATAGGATCTTGTTTTGTATCACCAACTTCTAATCCTATTAAATATCTTGGATCTGATTTTATAGAATATGCTTTTTTATTAATCTTATATTTTCTAAGTTTAATAATATATTCTGACATAGATTTTATGAAATCTATATTGTCTATATTAGTGTTTAATTCAAAATCTAATATAGATAGTATAGATTTTTTCATGCTATTAACTCCATCTATATCTACTTCTCTATCCTCTATATATACATCATATATTACATTTAGTAAGTTTAAAATT